>NZ_JAPDDR010000015.1 GCF_025950095.1 Luteolibacter rhizosphaerae
TCGAAACCTTTTACAACCCGGTGCGCCTCCACAGCTCGCTGGGCTATCAATCGCCCGTGGAATACGAACAATCCCTCAACCACAGCTAACCCCCGAAACCGTGTCCGCGCTTTCAAAGTAAGATCAAGGAGCACGAGGAGGCCACTAAGTTCTTTCGCTCTCCGCTCGGCAAATCCGGGAAGATTCACCCGGCTCTCATCGGCTACTCTAACCTCATTCAGAAATCCTCAACGGCATGGATCCTCAGCTCGGCAGCAGCAGCTTCTCGGATGCTCGGAACAGATCCTGCCGATAGAGGCGGGTGAGGGGAGCCGCCGTCGTGTCGGGCAGCAATCCCGCGCCGCGCATGCCCGAGAGGAACCACGATGCCTTGTCCGCGGTCGGGCAGTTCAGGTCCGCACCATAGAAAAGATGGAAATCGGAAGCATCCAGATTCCCGCGCCCGGAGTCGAAGACCGGGCCCAGGCTGTTCCGCAGCGTGGCGGGAGCGCAGCCGGTGTAGTTCGGCTTCGCCAGGATAGAGATCAGCTCGTTCCGGAAGGAGGGGTCTTGGCAGACCCGGCAGGCGTGCAGCAGCGCGGCACCCAAGGCGATGCATTCCTCGCGGCGCTCGTTGACGAACTCGCCCGTCACCAGCAGCACCTTTTCCGGATGGCCGGTCGCCAGCTCGGCGGAGGTTGCCGGGCACCAACCGGTGCCGCTAAGAATGCTTTCGGAGTTCCAAGGCTCGCCCACGCAGTAGCCGTCAATGTGGCCGATCGCGAGATTTCGCGGCATCAACGGCGGCGGCAGGAAGACGATCTCCGCATCCCGCCCCGGGACGATGCCGTGGCGCCGCAGCCACCCGTGAAGAAGCAGGTGGTGGGAGGAAAAGCGGTGCGCCGCGGCTAGCGTGAAGGGGCGGTTCTTCTTCCAGCGATGCGTGAGATGGGCGGCCAGTCCTTCGCCGCTGCGGATCGATTCCGGCGGCAGGTCGCGCGTCAGGGTGATCGCATTGCCGTGGGCGCTTAGCACCAGCGGAACCGCGATCTCGCGGCGAGTCTTGCTCAGGCCCAAGGCCAGATAGAAGGCTAAGCCCGCGATCGATTGGGCGGCGTCCAGTTCCCCGTAGGAAAGCATGTCGCGCACGGTCGCCCAGCCCGGCTGGCGGGAGAGCTTCACGTTCAGCCCGTAGCTTTTGAAGAGTCCCAGCTCGTGGGCCACCGCCACCGGCGCGCAATCATTCAACGGAACAAAACCGAGGCGGATCGGTGAGCGGGATTCAGTGGCGACGTGGCTTTCCATGCGTGCCAATGCGTAAGCGGAAAGGGTGCCAACACCGCAGCATTGGCATGTCCCCTGCTGACCGAACCCCGGAATTCCGATGAGATTTGTTCATGACTGACCTGCTGCCCGATCTCCGCCAATTGCGCGCTTTCGTGGCCGTCGCCGACGAAGGCAGCTTCACGCTTGCTGCCAAAAAACTGTTCCTGACCCAGTCGGCCATCAGTCACTCGATGAAGGCGCTGGAAGATAGCTTGGGCTGCCGGCTTCTCGACCGCCTCGGCAAAAAGACGGTGCTTACCGAGGAGGGCGAGGTCTTTCTCCGCCGCTGCCGCCGCGTGCTCGGCGAGCTGGAAGATGCCGGCCGCGAGCTCGATGGTCTCAAGCGCTGGGGACAGGGCCGCATCCGCATTGGGGCGCCGCACTCCCTTTGCCAGTTTCTTTTGCCCACGGTCCTCCGCGAGTTCCGCGATTGCTTTCCCCGCTGCGAACCCACCATCGAGGCGGATGATACCACCCGCCTGCTTGAGCGGATCGAGGAGCACGAGCTCGATCTCGTACTCGGCCTGCTCCCGCGCGGTGGTGCCCCGGAGGGCTACCGGCCGATCTTCCGGGACCGCATGACCTTCGCTGTCTCGCCGATGCACCCTTGGGCGGAGGCTGGACGCATCGACCTCGATGAGATGTCGCGCGTTCAGTTCATCATCTACGCCCGCGCCACCGAGACGCATCGCCTCATCGAAGAGCATTTCGACAAGCTCGGCGTTCGCACCCGCCAGCCCCTCGTGCTTGGCGATATGGAGGCCATCAAGGGCATGGCCAAGATCGGCCTCGGCGTCGGCATCGTCGCTCCTTGGGTGGCCAAGCGCGAGTTCGACGATGGCTCGCTGGTTCCGATCCAGATTGAGGGTTCGGCCATCGAGCGCGAGTGGGGACTCTTCTACAATACCGACCGCAAGCTCAGCCTGATCGAGGAGACCTTCGCAGGCATCGCCGAGATGGTCGGCCGTGAGTTGGGCGGTTCGGACCACTAACTCTGAAAGGCCTCACACCCTTTAAACGAAGAGCGCCGGGTGAATACCCGGCGCTTCTGTTTATGAGGTGAGAATCCTCCTCGGAAAGATCAGACGGAAGGGATGACGGGCTGAATCCGAATCACGCGGATTTCAATCCTATCGATCCCGTCCATCCCGGTCCCTTTCCCGATAGGCTTCCTTAGAACGTATAGTTCAGCTCCACACTGGCGCGCGTGGTGGAAAGATAGAGCGAATCCTCCGAGTCGAAGTAGCCCAGCTTCGCGATCGCGGTGAAGTGATCGTCAAACTTCTTCGTCAGCACGGAGTCGAAGCCAAAGCCCAGGTCGTTGCTGATCGCGTTGTCGCCGAAGATGTGGACCGCGTTCATCCACTTGATGCCGTAGAAGAGCGGCAGGGTGTAGCTGGCGTAGGTGTCCGTCAGGCCGCCATGCGTACCGGCGAGGCGGCGCGCATCGGTGGCATCCGCGAATCCATTGACTGCGTGCAAGGTGGCGAGCGGTGTCTGCACACCGGCGTCCAGATGCTCCACGCCGACCGTCAGCGAGTGCGTGCCGATCGCTTTGGTCGCGAAGAAGTGGGCGTAGAGGCCCTCCTCGTTGTTCAGCGGGCCGGCATCCTCTTGGAAGGCGAGTTCGCCGTGCAGGGCCACGCCGGCCAAGGTCCCCTTGGCGCTCAGGCCGAAGGTGTTGTTGTCCCAGCCCGTGCTGCCCGCGTCGTCGAATTTCATCAGGTAGGCATAGCCGCCCAAGGTCACCCCCTTGATTCCGGTATAGGAGGCGTTGAAGAGGTGGATCTCGCCGGGAGCGTTCTCGAAGATCCCGGTGGCGTCCGTGCCGAAGACCCGGTTGACTTGGTTGATGTAGGCGTAGTTCGCCGTCAGGCCCGGCAGGGAGGTGTTGGTGATCGAGATCCCGTCGTAGGTCTGCTCGTTCTGGCGCCAACCCACGTTGCCGATAATGTAGGCGTTATCGTAGATGATCCGCTGGCGTCCCACTTTGACAGTGGTGTCGAAGCCGCTGTACTGCAGGTAGAGCTGGTTTAGCTCGTTGTTCTCGGGATCGGGGATGGTGGTGTTGTTCGGATCGAAGGGATCCACGCCGGGGGCACCGCCATGGTAGTCGTCGATCGCGGCCTGCGTGAACTCGCCTTCAATGAATGCGGAGAAACCATGCCAGTCCTTCGTCTTCAGCCCGAGCCGCTCGCGTACTGTCAGGGCGTGGGAGGGATCGAAGCGGTCCACATCCGCGAATTCATAGCGCATGCGGATATCGATCACCGGTTTGATCCACGGGGCTTCCTTGGCCGCGGCGATCTCGGGAGAGGGCTCGGCGGTTCCGGCACGGCTGACGACGGTGCTCGCGGCCAAGGCGAGCAGGGAGGCGAGGGCGGTTTGGTGTTTCATTGTCTGAGGTGGCTCCGTGGAAAGCCGCTCGCTTGCCAAGCGGCGGCTTGCCCATTGTTAGAGCCGTGCGAATTACGCACATCAGCGATGAAACACACTCATCCCGGCGGACAATGAAGCTCATTCATTGTCATGGCCTTCTGGCATGAGCAGGCTGCACTTTCAGCCCTCTCCCGCGGAGATGAATTCCACCAGATCCTTCCGCCCTTTGGCGAGATCCGGCGGGTTCAGGTAGAACATGTGACCGGCTTCGTACTGGGTGAAAACGATGTTCTTCCGAGCGCTCTCCGGCAGCTCCATCATGTGTGACAGGGAGTAGGCGATGCCGTCAGGCGGGGTGGCCAGATCCGCATGACCGCCCATCACCAGGATGCGGAGGTGCGGGTTGTCGCGCATCGCCGTGGCCAGACGGCTGGCCATGTTCACGTAGCCGTTGCCCGATCCCATCTTCCACGGCTGCACCTTCCCGGTCAGGATCTCGTAGGGAGAGTCCTCTTTCCAGCCGAGTTCGCCGCTCAGGTAGGACAGCATCGCGGTGGAATAGGCACCCAAGGCCAGAGAGAAAGACGGATCATACTCGGGATAGGGAGACGAAAGGTCGGTGGAAGGCCAGGCCACGCGCGCGTCGAAGCGGCCCAGGACTTTGCCTTCTTTCTTCAGCAGTTCGCCCCGGAAGCGGGTCGGGTCGATCCGCAGCCCGCATTCCAGGATCAGGGACGCGGGCAGCGAGGTGAGCGCGGAGAGCTTCTCGGCCACCGCCTGCTTCTTCGCCGGGTCCAGTTTGTTGCCCGCGTAGAGAGCTTGGGAATATTCACCGGAAGCAAACTCTTGTGCCTCTTTCACCAGTGCATCGCGGTCGCCTTTCAGTTTGCCGTGGAAGTGTGCCACGGAGGCGTAGACCGGCAGGAAGACTTGGTAGGCCAAATCATTCCCGGATGACGGGCTCAGCGTCCGGAAGTCGAGCAGGGAGGACAGCAGCACCACGCCGTTCAGCGACATGCCGTAGCGGGATTGAAGCTGTGAGGCCAAGCCCGAGACCCGGATGCCGCCGTAGGACTCGCCCAGCAGATATTTCGGCGAGTTCCAGCGCTGGTTTTCCGTGACCCAGCGGCGGATGAAATCGCTCAGGGATTCGACATCGCCTTCCACACCGTGGAATTCCTCCGGCTTCCCGTCCTTTTCCACGCGGCTGTAGCCGGTCGTCACCGGATCCACGAAGACGAGGTCGGCCACGTCCAGGATCGAGAATTCGTTCGCCACCAGCTTGGCCGGCGGCACGGGTGCGCTGGTTCCGTCCCCGGGCAGTTCCACCCGCTTCGGGCCCAGGGTGCCGAGGTGCAGCCAGACCGCGGAAGAGCCCGGACCACCGTTGAAGGCGAACAGCACCGGGCGCTTGGAGAGATCCCCGGCGTTTTTCTTCAGGTAGCTCACGTGGAAAACAGAGGCCCGCGGGGCCCCGTCATCCTTCTGCAGCGTCAGTTTCGCGGTGGTGACCTGATAGTCGATCTTCTTGCCCCCGATGGTGACGGATCCCTCCTTGGTCACCGGCTCGACCTTCTTGTCCTCCTTATTCTCCTCCTTCGGCGGCTCGGGCTTGGCCTCCGGAGCTTTTTCCTGGGCGGTGCACAGGCCGGTAAAAAGGGCGAGCAGAAGGAGTGTCGGGCGCATGGTATCGCGGAGATTAGAAACTGGGCGGGGCTTGTCCACGCCAAGAGCGAACCCGTCCCGCCGCTTCGCCTGTAGAAAGTGGCGGTACTCGCCACCCGCTGCCGTCCGGAGGGTCTTTGACAGTTCTCGACGATATCCATGCGATTTCGGGTCAACTCTCTGCGCTTCTGGGACAGCGAACCTCTGAAATGCGCACAAAAAAACGCCGGTCCCCGAGTGCGGAAACCGGCGTTTTGGGAAAGCTTGGCGAGCTTAGCGGCGGGCGCCGTTTTGCTGCGTGGAACCAGTGTTCACCGGGAAAGAAATGGCAGAAGGAACGGACATGGCTTGATTTGGTTCGAGGTCTTTTTGATGTGTGTTCCGGGAGGAATGCTCCCAACGGGTGACATCAAAGTAACCCGGAGACCCTTGCCATGCATTATGAAGACGGGAAGCCGCCTTGCGATTTTGCGAAGGCCGGAATCGCCTCAGATTCCCGTGGATTTACGGTATTCGCCGGGCGTCATCCCCGTCTGTCTGCGGAAAAGATGGCTCAATCTTTCCGCATGTTCGAACCCTAACAGGTCGGCGATATGGGCCAAGGT
Organism: Luteolibacter rhizosphaerae; assembly: GCF_025950095.1. Classification (NCBI taxonomy): domain Bacteria; kingdom Pseudomonadati; phylum Verrucomicrobiota; class Verrucomicrobiia; order Verrucomicrobiales; family Verrucomicrobiaceae; genus Neoluteolibacter; species Neoluteolibacter rhizosphaerae. The sequence continues at coordinate 5,955 of NZ_JAPDDR010000015.1, forward strand.
GTAGTCCGTCTGGGACAGGAATTTCTGGATCCCGTCCACCAGTGTCTGGCTCAACAATTGCCGCGGGGTCTTGCCCGTGGCCGATTTCACCCGCTGCTCTAACAGACGCCGCGAGACGTGGCAGTCCCGCGACAGCTCCTCGATGCTCAGCATCCCCGGCTTCTGCTGCCGCAGGAGCTCCAAAAACCTCCGTACCACCGGATCCTCGATCGCATCCAGCGCCGTCGATTGACGGATCACCAGTCCCTTCGGCGGCACCAGCCGCTCCAGCTTGAGCTGCTTCAGCGCCTTCCCCTCCATCAGTCCGGAAAGCCAGGTCGCGGCCAAGAAGCCCATCCTCACGATATCGGGATCGATGCTCGAAAGAGGGATCCTCGAGGTGCTGGAAAACACCGGATCATTGTCCACGCCCAGTACCGCCAGATCTTCCGGCACCGCGATCTTCAACTCGATCGCGGACTGCACCGCCCGGAATGCCACCTCGTCCCAGCAGCAGAAGAGTGCGCAGGGCTTCGGCAGGGAAGCGATGAAAGCTTCGTCACCGCGTTGCAGGGTTTCAAAGGTCCGCGCCTTGCGTTCCGGGGTGTGGTGGCAGAGCGGTTTGAAGCCACGGGTCGCCAGCGCCTCCGTGAAACCGATCTCCCGCTCGCGGGAAACGCTGTGGTCGCTGAAGCCGAGGAAAGCGAAATGACGGTGTCCTTTCTCGATGAAGTGCTCAGCGGCCATGCGCCCGACAGCGCGGTGATCGCTGTCCACCAAGAGATGTTCTCCCGCGGGGTCGACATGGGTGCCCTCGAGATCCACTACGGCAATTCCATTTTCACGCAGGGCGCGCGAGTGGCGTTGATCGGGGCTGGTGGTGATCACTCCGTCCCCTTTGAAATCAGCCAGCCAATCCGGCTCCGCCGCAGTCTTGCCGCGGTATTCGAAGTGGATCTGCCAATCGTGCAGGCGTCCGAAGCGTGCGATGCCCCGGATAAGGTTCCGCCCGTACTGGGTGGAGGTTTCAACAATGACCGCGACGTGCCGCACGCTTGGTAGCGCTTACACCGCGGCGGGGACCGCGCCTAGGAAATTGCCGAGCAGGCGCAAGCCCGCTTGCTGGCTCTTCTCCGGGTGGAACTGGGTTCCCACCACCGCTCCCGAGCGGATCGCGCTGGCGAAGGTTTCACCATACTCGGTCCGCATCGCCACGATGGCAGGGTCTGCCGGCTCGGGGAAATAGGAGTGCACGAAGTAGAAGTAGGGGAATTCGCCGAGGCCTTCCCAGAGTTCGTCCTCCGGCTTCACTGGCAGGGCCGCGTTCCAGCCCATGTGCGGGATCTTCCGTCCGTCCTCGCGGAAACGGCGGACGCTGCCCGGAAAGACCCCCAGGCCTTCGGTGCCGCCGGCTTCCTCGCTGCCTTCGAATAGGATTTGGTAGCCGAGGCAGATGCCGAAGTAGGGCTTGCCAGCCTTCGCCCAATCCCGCACCGGCTCGATCAAGTCGCGCTTGCTGAGTTCGGCCATGCAATCGCCGAAGGCGCCCACGCCCGGAAGAATAAGATGGCTCACGCCCTCCAGATCGGAAGCCTTTGAAACCAGCCGCGGTTCGATACCCAGCGCGTGCACGGCATTGGCCACGCTGCGCAGGTTCCCGGCCCCGTAATCGATGATACCCGTCATGATCGGATGTCTCAGAGCGCCTCTTTCGTGCTGGGAATGCCCTTCACGCGCGGATCCTTCTCGCAAGCCTCGCGGAGAGCACGTGCAAGACCTTTGAAGATGGCTTCCGCGATGTGGTGACCGTCGCGACCGTAGAGTAGTTCGACATGGATGTTCGCCCGCAGGTTCGAGGCCAGCGCTCGGCAGAACTCCTCCACCAGCGTGAAGGGAAAGTTCGGGGCCGATGGCGTGCCTGGCGCCGCACGGAACTCGAGGTGCGGGCGATTGCTCAAATCAACCACCACCCGCGCTAGAGTTTCGTCCATGGGGAGGTAGAAGCTTCCGTAGCGCTTGATCCCTTCCTTGGTCCCGAGCGCCTCGCGCATCGCATCCCCGATCACGATCCCGGTGTCTTCCACCGTGTGGTGGAAGTCCACTTCCAGATCGCCCTTGGCATCGAGATTCAGATCGAACAGCCCGTGACGCGAGAAAAGCGTCAGCATGTGATCGAAGAAGGCGATTCCGGTGGCGATCTTCGACTCGCCCGACCCGTCGAGGTCGATGGAGAGTTCGATTTGCGTTTCGGCGGTCTTGCGGCTGCGGCGGGCGGTGCGGTTGGACATGAAATGGGCAAGGGGATGTCTCAGGGTGCGGGCGTGGCAGGTGCCAGCTTCTGCAACTCGTCGATGTACTTCTGAGGCATGTTGAAGCCGCGGGCCTTGGAGATGGCGGCATCGATTTCCTGCTTCTTGGCACCGGCCTTGGTGATGGAGGCGTAGGCTTCCTCATAGGCGGCTTCGGTATTTTGAAGCGTGCTGGTGTCGAGAGAGGTCAGACGGCGAATCTCGGTTTCCAAGCTGCGCTTGGCTTCATCGAGTTCTTTCTTCGCGAAGGGATCGAGCGTGTGCCACTTGATGCCATCGGCCTTTTCGCGTTCGACCCGTGCGGCGTAGGCGGATTGCTCTTCTTGGATCGCCTGCTCGCTGCGCACCCGGTCGCTTTGGTCCATGCCTTGGAGGCCGGTCTGGCGGGCCTTCACCCGGGCATCGTAACCACTCAGCACGGAGGTCACGTTGGCGAGATGGGTCTTCATCAGGGTCAGTGCGTAGTCCTTGTTGTCGCGATAGGCACTGCTACCCAGGAAATCCTTCTCCAGCTTGGTCCACTCGCGCAGGGCCGAAACCACTTCTCCCTTATCACCGGCCTTCTTCAAGTTGCTGGCGGCGATGCTGGCGTCGAGGCCATAGGCCTTCGGGGCACGCTCGGAAGCGGGGATCATCCGGCCTTCGAATTTCACGCCGCCGGTTTTGATGGCGGCCAGTTCGGTTTCGAGCGTGTCGTAGATCTTCTGGGCGTCCTTCTTGCGAGGGGAGTTCGGGTGCTTCTTGATGAAGCTCTGCACCTTGGCGGAAGCGACCTCGTACTCGCTCTCGCTGTAAAGATCGGGCGCGGGAACCAAGGCCGCGATCGCGGCGAATTCCGTCTGGTCCTTCTGCTCGGCGACTTGCTTCACAACATCCGCTTTCGGGATGCGGCGCTCGTCCTTGATCGACTTGGTCACCTGCACTTCGATGATATAGTCGGAACCATCGGTACGCAGGATCGTGCCTTCGATCTTCGAGCCGTCCTTCAGTTCAAAGCTATCTGCCGACGCAGAGGCGGCAAGAAGGACGGGCAGCAGCGGCAAGAGGCGGTAGGTTTTCATTTGCGGCAAACAATCCCAATGAAATCCACGGACGCGAGAGGAAAAATCGCGTCAGGGGGCCGGATGTGCCGCGAAAGTCTCCAGATCGGCCGGGGCGGATAGCGGAATCTCCGTGCCTCCGGGGCCTACAGACTTGGGTCCGGAGGCGCTGGAAAGCTTCCGGGCGATGCGGTCGAGCGGTAGACGGGAGGCCGCTTCTTTCCACTCTTCCGAAGCATTCCGGGGTAGGTGGACCACCATCCGGGAGCGGGAGAAGGATGCTGCCAGAATCGAATCCGTGAAGATGACGGGGACCGTGGTAAAAGCTGGCAAGGAGCGGAGCCACGGGGCCAATGCGGGGGGCGGGGGCTGCCCCAAAGCTTCCAAACGGGCCAAGTTCATCCGCATCAAGCCCGCGGTGGAGTCGTCGAAGACCATGACCCGGCTTTCGACCGGAAAGCGCAGGGGGCTGGCCTCAGGCCGGGCTTCGAGCAGCCTGCCCTCCTTATCAACGAAGCTTTCCGCCGTCACCGAGACCATATCCCCGGCCCAGATCCGCCAGTTCTCGTCCAAGGTGATCTCCGCCAAGTCGAGCCCTGCTTGGATCGCGAGCGCATAGGTAAACGCGCGGGCGGCACACACCGGGGCGGGGGTGGCAGGGCTGACCTCGACGAGACGATCGCCCGAAGTGAAAAGTTCGCGGCTACGCTGAGCCAACCGGAGCGCCTTCTCTCGCCATGCCGGATCGCCGGTGGCGGTAAACAGGGCTGCATAGGCGGAGACCATCCGGAAGCTGGTTCCTGCCGAGGCGGAGGGGTTCGGGGCTTGCTCGGAAACCCGGGCGGAGCGGGCTTCCCAAAGTTTTTTCCGACCGGATTCCTGAAGTTTGGCCGCTTCCTCGACCGGGAGGCCCAGCTTCGCCGCAGCTTCTGCCAAGGTCATGCGGTAACCCAAAGAGTTGAGACGGAAGAACTCGCGTGCTGGATCCGTGTCCGGAGCCAGATTTCCGATTTCGGAGATGCCGCATAGGGCGATCCACAGCGCGGCTTCTTGAGGGGCGAGCGCTTCGTCGATCTGCTTCTTGCTCCAGAGCCAGTTGGCAGGTGACATCGCCTCCGAGAGACGCTGATTCGAGAAAAGCCCATCTTCCGTGGCATATTGCTGCTCGGCAAACCTCACCGCTCCGAGAGCCACTTCCAAGGTGCGCGCATCCCCGGTGGCGCGGTAAAGCGTCACCAAAGCCCGCACGGCACGCGCCTGCGTGCCACAATTACGCTGCGGCATGGGCAGATCCCAGCTATTGCCGCGCCGGGTCGAATACACGCCGCCATCAAGCGGATCGACCATCGCGCTGGAGAGGACGCTGCGCCCGAATGCAGCCACAATCTGCTTACTACGTGCGGCGACTTCCACAGGCGTGTCCGGATCCTGCGAGGCGCTGGCCAAACATTGGAGAATACCCAGAGGCAGCAAGCCGCCTGAGCCGGACATCGTGCCTGCATCCTGCTCGTAAAGGCTTCCGAGTTGGCGTATCGCGCGGTCGAGAAGTCCGTTTCTTTCCTCGTCCGTAGCCGGCGTTGAGTCCGGCTTGGCCAAGTTGGTGATGCGTCGGTCTTGGTCGGACGCGCTATTTTTCAGGACGTAGCCTGGGGATTCCTGCCACATGCTCGTGACGAGTTCCGCGGCCTCGTCGAACATTGTCTCAATCCCGGCGCTATTCGAGTAGGGTAGTGAGCGCCAAGTCACCGGGTTGCCGTCCGGGGACAGTACCAGAATGTAGGGAAAGGAGATCGGCATCTTGAGCTCCTGCGAGAGCATCGCAGCGGCGATTCCGGCTTCCGGGCAAAGGTCCAGATCCACCAAGACCGGTACGAATTCTCGGTTGAGGCGATCTGCCAAGCCCCTGCTGCGATCGATCGCATCAAGGGTCTCCAAGCAGCCCGGGTAGCGCGAGGAGCCTAGGACGGCGAAGATCAAGCGCTCGGTTTGCTTCGCCTGCTCCAGCGTGGCCGGTTCCCAATGCTGCCAGTGAACCGGGGATGAGGCCCTGCGCTCAAGCAGTCCTTTGGGCGCTCCGGACATCGCATTGGGCGCCAGGTCACGCACCATTGGAGCAGGGACAGCGGCGGGTGCGGATTCCTTTGCCCGCTCGCGGCAAGAGGTGCTCAGGGCCAAGGTGGCCAGCAGGCAGGCACGGGTTCCGGATTTCAGCATTTCAATGGGTGTCAAGAGGGGAAGGCTAGGGCCAAGATGCAGAAAAGGCTTTCGCGCTTACAAGCCGAAGCTACGCTGCGGCAGCGATTTCCGGACCTTATCAGCGTGATTAGTATAGCGGTTTCCAGTCAGAAAGGTGGGGTGGGCAAGACCACCGTCTCGATCAATATGGCGCATGCCTTTGCTCGGGCCGGACTCCGCACTTTGCTCGTCGATGCCGACCCGCAAGGCTCGGTGGGACTCTCGCTGACGCGCCAATCGCGGATGCTTTCCGGCTTCTATGACTACTTGGCCGACCCCGGCATCCCGCTCGAGCGAATCCTGGTCCCCACACGCTTGGAAACCTTCTCCTTGGTAGCCGCAGGTCAAGCCAGCGACTACGAGGTGGGAGGCTCGCCCACCGGGGCGAATCTGGCCCGGGTCAGGGGATTCCTTCGGGCGGTGGAAGCCCGCGGCTTCGACCTCTGTCTCGTCGATACCCCGGCGGGCCTTTTCGGCCTCACGGCTGATATCATTGCCTCCAGTGATGCCGTTCTCGTGCCCCAGCAGGCGGAGCCGCTCGGGATCCGGTCGGTGCCAAAAATGCTGGAAGGCCTGAACCGTCTCCGGGTGATCCACCCGCGCTTGCTCGTGCTCGGTGTGCTGATGACCATGGTCCAGCAGGAAATGGCCGAGAGCCGTGAGTCGGTGATCGCCCTTCGCCAGCTTTTGCCACCGGACCTCGTCCTGCAGACGATGATCCCGCGCGACGGGCTTTTCGTGAGGGCGAGTGCCCGCGGTTTGCCTGTCGGTGTCCTTGAGGACGGTGCCGGGGCCCTCGCGGTATTCGACTCCCTGCGTGCCGAGATCGAAGCGAAGCTGGAACGAGCCGGGCATTCGCCCCAGCCCCGCCACCATGGATCCGCTTGAACCATGGATCGATGCCTCCTCCGTCCGGAGGATGGCGGAGAGCTTGCTCTCGGAACCGCGAGGAGCCACGGCGGATCCCGGGCCCGACGCGGGGTTTGGCCGGGAGTTCGTCGGTTTTGCGGCTGAGCCCGCTTCACCCGCGAGTTCCGCACCGACACCGGTAGCGCCAACTCCGCCGGTTAACGTCCCTGAACCGGTAGCAGTGGCGGAGGTTCAGCCCCCTGCTCCTGCCGGAGAGACGGTCACCCCGCCGCCCATTCCGCCCTCAACACCGGCAACCGAGCGCCGCGGTCCGCTGCTCGAGCGCCTTGCCCGCTTCCGCGATAGCCTGATCCGTCACACCAGTGCCCAAGGCGTGTTTATCTTGGATCGGGAAGGGAAGCCGGTGATGGAGGACCCCGCTTTCGCAAAGCTGCACTTCCTCGCCCGCAGTCTGGCTCAGGCTTATCGGCCGGTGTCCGGCCAAGCCGGTAACGTGCACGTGAAGATCGGCTCGAATGCAGTTCTTGAAGTCGTGCCGGTGGAAACCGCTTTCGGATGTCTTGTCTTGGGTGCCGTAATGCCGCGTCCCTTGACCGCTGCCGCCGTCGCCGAGATCGCTACCGCCTTGCGCCAAGCGGCGACCCCGCGTGGTGAGGCGATCTGATCCGCTACCTCGTGCGGCGATTCTGGATTCCCAAAACCGCGGCGGTGAGTCCGCCGGAGCTGATCATCACCAAGAGCAGCAGGATGGCGTCGTAATCCACGGTTTCCAGCCAGTCTCCGCCGACCGGCTTCTTGAGGCCGAGGAAGATGTTCCGCGTGCCGTCGTTGTTGCGGTAGTCCACGCGGAAGGTCTCCGCCTCGCGAACCAGCAGGTCGATGCGGTTGTTCACGAAGAACTCGGAGATTGGCCGTGCCTTCGGGTCGGAACTCTGGACGCGGATGGATTCGATCTGAAGACGGGTGCCGCCGCGGGCGAGATCGGTGATGCGTTCGGCGAGATCGCGGGCATCGGCAGTGTTGGTCGAGTCCGCGGCCCCCAGCTTCACCAGAGCTTCAAGCATGAGTTGGAGGCGCTCCGCCACGGCGGGCTCGAGCGTCTCCGTCACTTCCTTGATCGCATCGACGCGCCGCTGAATCCGGATACGTTCGATCTCGTAGGGATTGCGGGTTGCCTGTGTCACCACCATCGCCTCATAGGCATGGCGCAGCGGCATGAAGCGGGAAGGCACCGGGGTGCCGCCCCGTTCACGTTCGATGCCGCTGTTCTCGAAGAGACCGCGGTTCATTTCGCGGAAAGGCACGAGAGCCCCCGCGAGAAGCATCTGCGGAACCAGCAGCAGCGGCACGGCGGTAAGCGCCGCGCGCTCGGTCTTCACTAGGGAGGATACCAGCAACGCCAGTCCGGTGCCGGTGCAGGCTGTTAGAGTCATCCATAGCCATTGGCTCAAGATCGTCCCCTTGATCTCCAGGATCGTATGGCCAATGACGGTGTAAGCGAGGCACTGTGCGGCGGCGACCAAGCCGAGTGCTCCAAACTTCGCGGTGACGTAGAGCAGGGGATTCGGCCGGCAGTTGCGCTCGCGGCGCAGGATCGGGCGGTCGCGCAGGATCTCGGTGGCCGAGTTCGTGAGGCCCAGGAACATCGCCACCGTGGCGGAGAGAAAGAGGTAGGCCGGAATGTGCAGCGCCGTGTGGAACTCGTAAGAACCTTCCTTTGAAGATCGCAGGGTGACTCCGACCAGGAGAGCGAGGAGAGGCGCTTCTAACAGGGTCGAGTAAAGCGTGCCGCGGTTGCGGACTTTCGAAAGCAGCGAGCGATGAAACTGCGTCTGTAGTACCGACCACGAACGCTTCAGTCCGTAAATCCAACCCGCGCCGCCGCTCGCCGAAGGCACGGGCGAATTGGCGAGACGCTCGACCCGCGAAGGCGGCGCGACTTCTCCCAGCGAATTCACCAGCGATTGGCTCTCGAAGCGTTCCTGCCAGAAGCTCGGTGGGAAACGTCGGGCGGCCGACGGGTTCTGGCCGCCGCCGATGTGGGCGAGCGGAGTCTCCAGCACATCGAAGACGAAATCCGCGCCGAGCGGGACATTCTCCGAGACCGAGGGATGCGAGATCCCGAGCTCGCCGGCCATCTCGCGGAAATAAGCGATCATCGCCTGCGGCGTGCCGTAAAAGGCGAGCTTGCCACCGTTATCTAACAGCAGGACCTTGTCGAAGAGTCCCATCACCTTCGCACCCGGGCGGTGCAGGGACGCGATGACGATCTTGTCTCGGGCGAGCGAGCGCAGGGTTTCCGCCACGTGCTCGGAGTCCTTCGAGGAAAGTCCCGAGATCGGCTCGTCGAAGAGATAGACCTCCGCCGGGCTGCCGAGATCGAGTCCGAGATTCAACCGGCTGCGCTCCCCGCCGCTGAGCGTCTTCTCCCCGGGGGATCCCACCCGCCGCCTGCCGATTGCCTGCAGGCCCAACTCCGCCATGATGCCGTGGGCGCGTCGCTCGACTTCCTCCGCCGAAAGGAAGGGGCGGCGGATTGTGGTCGCATGCCGCAGATGCTCGAGCACAGTGAGCTGCGGATTCAGCGCCTCCTCCTGCGGCATGTAAGCGATGAAGCGGATCAGCTCGAGCCGGTTCTGATAGAGCGAGGATTCGTTCAGCCGAACCCGTCCACGGCTCGGCTCGATCTGCCCGGCGAGCACCGAAAGCAAGGTGCTCTTGCCGCTGCCGCTGGGGCCGATGATGCAGAGCATCTCGCCGCGCCCGATCTCGAAGTTCACGTTATCGAGCGCGCGGATCCCCGGAACGAATTCGTGGATGAGATCTTGGGCGCGGAGCGATTCGATGAGATTGCGCTCCTCATCAATGATGCCCTCGCTAAAGCGGCACCGCAGGGCCTGGGTGCGGGAGAGGCGGATGATCGAGCCCTCGCGCAGGGGCGCGGACCCTTTGACGGGAATCCCGTCCGCGGTCACGGTTTCCTCCGCCTCGCGGACGAAGACGTCACCGGTCCGGCGTTCCAAGTCGAAGCGCACCCGCAGGATCACCCGAGGAGCCATGCCGGGGGCGAGCAGCAGATCGCCCCGGTCGAGCATCGCGGGATCGTTCGAGACCAGGAAGTCGCGCTGGTCCGCCTCCAAGCGGAAACGGCCGCCGGCTTCCACCCGGCGTCGGCGCAGGGCATCCAGCGGGATCGAGAAGCCGGAGGGATCGGATAGCCGCTCGTCATGGCGGCAGAGCACCGGCTTCCCCGGGGTGAGCAGCCCGCGACCTTCGACCACCAGTTCGGTCGGGCGCAGGGCTTCGATCTCGGCTTCCAGGCCGAAGCGGATGCGCACCGCACTCTGGCGGCTCCGCGCCCGCTCGCTGGTGAGACCCTCCTCCGTGGAGGCGAGAAAGATCGCCGGGCGATTCCCGGTGAGCTTCACGTTGAGGAAAAAGACGAGGTCCTCGCAGGTCAGGGTCCAGCCGGGCACCACGAGTTGCTGTCGCTCCCGCATCCGCAGGAAGGCACCGCTTTCCAAGGACCGCCCCCGCATCCAGAGCGGATTTTCACCGGTGTTCCGGACCAGCAGCAGGTCCGAGGCGCGGTAAACGCGGAAGGCGTGCCCCTTCGCTTCCTGGGGAAGCGCCACGTCGGCGTCCGCGTCGGCGGAGAAGATCAGACGCTCGAAGCCGCTGTGCTCGCTGGGAGCTTCCCCGCTCATTTCTGCCAGGATCAAGCGGGCCTGATCGGGGCGGCCGAGGCGTCGCAGGAAGACCTCGAAGGAGGCGCGGCTGCGTTCCGAGCGGCCCACGGCATCCACCAGCGTGTAGAGCTGGAGGCCCACCGCCATCTTCTGGGAGTCGTCTAGCAACTCTCTCAAATCCAGCGCAGTGCGCGCGAGCGGCTTCTGGTCGCGCACGGCCTTCTGCACCCGCCGGGCCAGCCAGCTGTGGTCCGCCTCGGGGAAGGCGCTGCGCAGCAGATCGAGGATCAGGTCGGCCTCGTCGGCATCCATCCGGCCGTCCAGGGTGGCGAAGCCGGTGAACGCATCCACCATCAGTGCCAAGACGCGGGATCCGGAGGAGCCGGAACGACGGCGATGGCGGAAGGCCCGCCACCAACTGCCGGTGACGTTGCGCGTTTCCTGGGCATCGTCGCCAGCCGTCTCGGGATCCATCCGCGCCATCAATGGCAAACAGGCTTGCGCCGGGCAAGAGCGCCGGAAAAAATTGGGTTTTCTTTCGAGGAACCGGGGCTACCCTGTCGCGCCCTTTGCACGTCCTGCCGGAGATGCTATGATCCCCGCGGGTTGCAGCAGGAGCTGCCCTCTAAAAGAATCATGTCTGAATCACCCCAGAACCGTCCGCCGCAGGGTCCAGGGACGCGCGGACCAAACGAACCGCCCGGTTTCAATTGGCGTCTGGCCATCCTTCTCGGTGCCGCGTTCCTCATTCTCGGCCTCGCCTTCTTCAATGCCGGCGGCAGAACGGCGGCCCAGCCCATGAACTATGCGGAGTTCCGCAAGAACTGGGACCAAGGCCGCGTGATCCTCGATGACCCGAAGCACCCGCTGAAGGTCACCACCAAGGAGAATGTCTACAGCGCCGAGATCTCCGGCTATCTGTACAAGGTTCCGCCGCGGAACAGCAACGAGGAGCCCGGCTCCCGCAAGAGCATCCAGGTTTCATCCCTGCCGATCTCGGAACTTTCCGATATCCTGGGCGAGAAGCTGCCGTTCCGGGTGGTGAACGAAGCCCCGCCTCAGCAAGGCGTGGAGGCGGTCTATCTTTCCAAGTTGGATTTCCGCCGCGTCGCCGCGCTTGAGGAGGTGAAGCCCGTCCAAGAGAACGCGCCGATCACGGTTTACTCGACCGACGGCACCAATGGTGTGGTCGTGGCCGTGCACGAGGTGCCCCCGGCTCCTTCCGAAGCCGATGCCAAGGCCCAGCCGATTCCTTTCCAAGTCAGCGCGAACCTGCTGATGCTCGGTGACGAGGTCGGTTCGATCCTTCGGGAGAAGGGGAGCGTCTACAAGGTGGAGAGCGATTTCCTCCGTAGCGCGATCTTCACCTTCCTGCCGGTCCTGCTGATCGTGCTGCTCCTGTTCTTCCTGTTCCGCCAGCAGATGAAGGCGGCGGGTCGCGGGGCGATGTCCTTCGGCAAGTCGAAGGCCCGCCTGCTTACCAGGGATCACAACAAGGTCACTTTCAAGGATGTCGCCGGGATTCAGGAAGCGAAGGAAGAGCTTTGGGAAATCGTCGATTTCCTCCGCGATCCCCGCAAGTTCCAGAAGCTTGGCGGCTCGATCCCGAAGGGCGTTCTGATGGTCGGTCCTCCGGGCACCGGCAAGACCCTGCTTGCCCGCGCTATCGCCGGTGAGGCGGATGTGCCCTTCTTCTCGATTTCCGGTTCCGACTTCGTCGAAATGTTCGTCGGCGTGGGTGCTTCCCGCGTGCGCGACATGTTCGAGCAGGGCAAGAAGCACGCGCCTTGCCTGATCTTCATCGACGAAATTGACGCTGTCGGTCGCCACCGCGGCCATGGCATGGGTGGCGGTCACGACGAGCGCGAGCAGACGCTCAACCAGCTCCTCGTGGAGATGGACGGCTTCGACACGCAGGAGGGTGTGATCATCATCGCCGCGACCAACCGTCCGGACGTGCTCGACCCTGCCTTGCTCCGTCCCGGTCGTTTCGACCGTCAGGTGACCGTTTCCCTTCCTGATGTGAACGGCCGCGAAGAAATCCTTCGCGTGCACGTGAAGAAGATCAAGCTGGCCCCGGGCACGGACCTCGGTGTCATTGCTCGCGGCACGCCCGGTTTCTCCGGTGCCGAGCTGGCGAACCTGATCAACGAGGCGGCCCTGCTTGCCGCCCGCCGCGGACTTTCCGCCGTGACCATCGCCGAGATGGAAGAAGCGCGCGACAAGGTCCGCTGGGGCCGCGAGCGCCGCAGCCTGGCCATGTCGGACAAGGAGCGCATCGGCACGGCTTGGCATGAAGCCGGTCACGCCTACCTCAACATGGTGCTGCCGCACACGCACCCGCTGCACAAGGTGACCATCATCCCGCGCGGGCCCTACCTCGGCGCGACGATGTATCTGCCGGAAGGGGACAAGTATTCCACCCAGCGGAAGGAAGCCCTTGCCAACCTCGTGGTGACCATGGGTGGCCGCATCGCGGAGTGCTTCATCACTGATGACGTTTCGAACGGTGCCTCGGGCGATATCCGCCAGGCCACCTCGCTGGCCCGTCACATGGTCTGCGAGTGGGGCATGAGCGAGAAGCTCGGCATGATCGAATATGGCGATGGCGACAGCCCCGTCTTCCTCGCTCGCGACGTTTCCCGCAGCCGCAACTACTCGGAAGATACCGCGCGCATCATCGATGCCGAGATCAAGCGCTTCATCGATGAAGCCTACGATCAAGCCACCGATATCCTCACCAAGAACAAGCACACCGTCGAGCTGATCGCGAAGGCTTTGCTGGAGTATGAAACCCTCGATGCCTCGCATCTGAAGGACATCATCGACCACGGCGAGATGCGCAATCCACCGAGCGCGCCCAAGCCGCCGCCGGTGCCCGAGGAATTCCGCAAGAAGCCGGCAGCGAAGCCGACCGAGGACAAGCCGGATGAAGGCGGTCCGCTGGCCGGTGAAGTGGTCGGAGCCCCGGCCTGAGCTAGGTCTGGCAAGATCCTGATTTCAAGGCGGCGTGGAGAGATCCACGCCGCTTTCGTTTTGCCCGGAGGATCGGAAGGACGGATCCTATGGCAACTCTGCCCGGCTAGAGCCGGAGAGGTGTCTCACATCCCCGCGAGGCGGTGATTCATCGCCACCGACTTTCTCAGGGCGCGCATCACATCGATCATCGGGATGTGGCCCTTGGCCGCATTGCGGCACTCGTCGTTGATGAAGGCGTTCCGGCTGACGTGGCGGCCGATCTCGCTGAAAAGCTGGCGCATCTGCGTGTCGATCAGGCCGAGTTGGGCCTTGAGCGAAGAGATGTCGCGGTTGGCCTGGCCGATCTGTTGGAAAGCGACCGAGGCCTCGGCCCGGTGCTTCTGGCGCTCCTCTGCCAGCTCCGTGTCGATTGCGTCCACCTTCGCATCGCCTTCGGCAATGCTGGCGGCGACCACGTCGCGGCGCTGCTTGAGCTCGGTGAACTGACCTTTGAGGTCGATCATCCGGCTCTTGGTCTTCTCGATCGCATCGGTGGTGCCCTCGCGCTGGAGGACCTCCAACTTCATCTTGAGGCCGTCATAGATCCGGCGGATCTCACGCGCTTGCTGGATCACCGAATCACGCTCGCGGGAGAGCTTCTCAAGGTCCGCAAGCAGCTCGGCACGCTCGCCCTCCAAGTCGGACTGTGAGTCCGACTTGGATCCGAGCAAATTTGAACGCTGCTCATGGGCATCCGCGAGGATCGCCTCGCAATCCTCCAGCTTGCCCCGGATTTCGTCCCGCTCCTTGATGAGCTTGCGCAGGTTCCAGTATTCCACGCCGAGCTCTTCGACTTCCTCCACCTGCTCCCATACCGACTGCCCGAGCACCTGCTCCGCCTCGCGCAGCAGGTGCATTTCGGAGGCTGCTTCGGCCATCCGGCGTTGGCGCCGGTTGACCCCGAAGGCTTGGGCCATTCGCGCGAGTATGTAGCGGGTGGTGGTCATTCGTTATTTCTTCGCACCGGCGATCCTTTCCTGAAGATTGGCAATTACGCTGAAATCTTCAAGCGTCGTGGTGTTCCCGGTGACCTTCCCGGTGGCAACCAGCTCCTTCAGGAGTCGGCGCATGATTTTGCCCGAGCGGGTTTTCGGCAGGGCCGGGGCGAAATGGAGGTCGTCCGGCTTCGCGATGGCACCGATGACCTTGCCCACGTGCTCCCGCAATTCCTTCTGCAGGGAGGGGGTCTCGGCGATTCCGGCCTTCAGGGTGACGAAGGCGACAACCGCTTGGCCCTTCAGGTCGTCGGGGCGGCCGACCACCGCCGATTCCGCCACGGCAGGGTGACCGACGAGAGCGCTTTCGACTTCCGCGGTGCCGAGGCGGTGCCCGGAGACGTTGAGCACGTCGTCGAGGCGTCCCACGATCCAGAAGTTCCCCTGTTTGTCGCGGCGGGCTCCATCGCCGGCAGTATACATGCCGGGATAATCGGACCAGTAGGTCTTCTTGTAGCGCGCCTTGTCCCCGTAGATCGTGCGGGTCATGGAGGGCCATGGCTTGCGGATGACCAGGCGTCCGCCTTCGTTCGCCTTACATTCCTGGCCGCTTTCATCGAGGATGGCGGCATCGATGCCGAAGAAGGGCAAGGTGGCGGTGCCGGGCTTGAGCGGGGTGCAGCCGGGCAGGGGAGTGATCATGATCGCACCCGTTTCCGTCTGCCACCAGGTATCGACGATGGGGCAACGTCCGCCGCCGATCTTTTCGTGATACCACATCCACGCTTCCGGATTGATCGGCTCGCCGACCGATCCGAGCAGGCGCAGCGAGGATAAGTCATGCTTTGCCGGGAAGTGGTCGCCGGCCTTGATGAAGGCGCGGATCGCGGTGGGCGCGGTGTAGAAGATGGTCACGCCATACTCCTCAATCATCTGCCAGAAACGGCCGAAGTCCGGTTGGTTCGGCGCGCCTTCATACATCACTTGGGTCGCACCCATCGCGAGCGGGCCGTAAACGATGTAGCTGTGACCGGTGATCCAGCCGACATCGGCGGTGCACCAGTAGACATCGTCATCCCGCATGTCGAAGACGTACTTGCAGGTGGTGTAGGTGCCGGTGAGGTAGCCGCCGCTGGTGTGGAGGATGCCCTTCGGCTTTCCGGTGGAACCGGAGGTGTAGAGGATGAAAAGCGGGTGCTCGGAGTCGAAGGCCTTGGCCTCGTGTTTCGCGCTCACCTTGGCAATCTCGTCGTGCCACCAGGTGTCGCGGCCTTTCGTCATCGAGATCTCCTGCTTGGTGCGCTGGTAGACGACCACGGACTTGATGCCCTTGTAGCGCTTCAGCGCTTCATCGACGTTCTCCTTGAGCGGGACGATTTTGCCACGGCGCCAACCGCCATCCGCGGTGATCACGTGGGTGGCGCCGGAGTCCTCCAAGCGGTCCACGATCGAGTCGGAGGAGAAGCCGCCGAAAACCACGGAGTGCACCGCGCCGATCCGGGCGCAGGCGAGCATGGCAACCGCCGCCTCCGGAATCATCGGCATGTAAACCAGCACCCGGTCCTTCGCCTTTACGCCCTTCGCCAGCAAGACGTTGGCGAATTGGCTGACCTCGCGGTGAAGCTGGGCGTAGGTGATCACCCGCTTGTCGCCGGGCTCCCCTTCGAAGATGATCGCGGCCTTGTTCTTGCGCTCGCCCTTGGCATGGCGGTCCACGCAGTTCTCACAGACGTTCAGCTTGCCGTCCACGAACCACTTCGCATCCGGTGCTTTCCAATCGAGCACCTTGCTCCAAGGCTGGCGCCAGGAGAGCTCCTTGGCTTCGCGGGCCCAGAAGACCTGCGGCTTATCCACGGACTCCTGCCAGAGCTTCTTGTACTGGGCGAGACTGGAGATGCGTGCCTTGGCGGAGAACTCCTTCGCAGGCTTGAAGATGCGATCTTCGACGAGATGACTTTCGATCTTGTTGCTCATGGTCCTTGGGTTTCCGGCGCAAGTCGGGTTGCCGGACGTGCGGGAAGCTACAAGGCACCATTCGCAGGGGGCGACTCAAAACTTGCGTTTTGGCGCCCTCTTCGCGGTCTTTTTCGAGGTATGGCGCGAACTTGGCGGCAGGGATAGGCTGCCCGGCTTGCGTTTGGACTTCGGGGCGGATCCGGCCCGGCCGCTTGTTGGCGGCGGTGGTGGTGCGCCAGCCCTGCGCGGCGCTTTCTTGGCTGCCTTTTTCGCGGCCTTCACCGCGGGCCGGCGCTCGGATTTCTGCTTGGGATTGATCTGCAGGCGCTTGATCTCCTCGGCTTCCAAGGGGCGCCACGCGCCGACCGGGAAATCCGCTAGCTCAAGGGTGCCGATGCGGGTCCGCACCAGCCTCTGGACCTGATAGCCGAGCGTGAGGAACATCTGGCGGATCTGGCGCTTCAGGCCGGTTTCCAGCACGATGCGATAACGGCGGGAGGAGATGCGTTGGACGTGCTTGGCCCGCAGGCGCTGCTTCTCCACGTAGACTCCGGAGACGAAGAGATCGAGGTGCTCGTTGAGAACCGGCTGGTTCGAGGTCACGAGATACTCCTTCTCGACCAGCTTCGAAGGGTGCATCAGCTGCTGGGAGAGATCGCCATCGTTGGTCAGGATCAGCAGCCCTTCCGAGTCCCGGTCGAGGCGACCGACGTGGTGGAGGTGTTGGAGGATCGAGGGAAGGATCGTGTAGATCGTATCGCGGCCCAGTTCGTCCTCGCGCGAGCAGACGTACCCCCGTGGTTTGTAGAAGAGCACGGTGTTGGTCTGCTTGGCCTGCACCCGCTTGCCATCCACCCGGACGAAATCGGAGGGCTCCACACGCTGGGCGGGATTCAGGCAGGGCTTGCCGTTGATCTCGACGTGCCCCTCCTGCACCAAGGCGTCGCAGGCGCGGCGGGACCCGACCCCGCAGGAGGCGAGGAACTTGTTCAGGCGGATACCTTCGGCTTCGGACATGGTGGCGATACGGGAGATCTATAACGGATGGCTGAAAACGCAAAGAGCGCAGGCCCTTGCGGAACCTGCGCGCCTGCGGAAAATCGGGTGAAGACGGGGCTTCAGGCCTCGCCCTTGGTCTTGGGCAGGCCGATCGGGCTGCGACCGTCCTTCCAGACGCCGCGCTCCTTCATGAGCTTCACGCGCTCGAAACGCTTCATCACGGAGCGCTTGCCTTCAGCGCCGCCTTTTGCCTTGAGACTGTTGTGCTTGGACATGGGAAAATCGGTAGATCCTACGCGGGGCGCGGAAACTAGGAAGGTCCGGCGCGCTTGGCAATGGGAAAATCCGGGTAGTGGCAGCTTTTCTCAGGCGGTCCCGAAAAGCCGGTCTCCGGCATCGCCCAAGCCAGGCACGATGTAGCCGCGGTCGTTCAAGCCGCGGTCGATGGCTGCCGTGAAGATGGGCACCTCCGGCCAAGCGGCCTCGAAGGTGGCGATGCCTTCCGGCGCGGCGACCAGGCAGGCGAAACGGATATGGGTGGCTCCGAGCTCCGTAAGCCGCCTCACGGCTTCGACTGCGGATCCGCCGGTGGCCAGCATGGGATCGAGCACGATCACCTCGCTCTCGGCGAGGATCGGCGGGGTTTTGATGTAGTAGGGCTCGGGCAGTAGGGTTTCCTCGTTGCGGGCGAGGCCGATGTGGGCGACGGCAGCATCCGGCAACAGATCGAAGAAGCCATCCAGGAAACCGAGCCCGGCGCGCAGGATCGGGGTCAGGATGATCCGGCGGGTGAGTTCTTGGCCGCTGGTCAGTTCCAGCGGTGTCTCGCAGCCGATCACCTTCGTTTCAAAGCTGGCGGTGACGGCAGGAACCATGAGCGAGGCGATGCGGCGGAGGCGCTGGCGGAACTCGGGGCCGGGACAGTTCCGGCAGCGGAGACCGGTCAGCTCGGCCTGGACAAGGGGATGATCGACGACGTGTACCACGCTTGCTTACAAAGCGCGATCCGTGCCGCGAGGCAAGCTGTCAGGCGCGGAGATCGCGCGGACTTGACCATGTGGGATCGAGCCCGAGCTTTCCGGATGATCGCGCATCGTTATCTCGATCTCGAAGGGGTGAGAGTCTTTTACCGGGAGGCGGGACCGGTGAATGCCCCGGTGCTCCTGCTGCCTCATGGCTACCCTTGTTCTTCATTCCAGTACCGCCGCCTGATGCCGGCGCTCGAGGATGGCTGGCGCATTGTCGCGCCGGACTTCCCCGGCTTCGGTCTGAGCGATACGCCGCCGCCGGGCGAGTTCGGATATGACTTCGATGGTTACGCGGCATTCCTCGACCGCTTCGTAAAGCGGCTGGGTCTGGACCGGTTCGCACTCTATCTCCACGACTACGGTTCCCAGATCGGCCTGAGGCTCGCGATCCTCGACCCGGCAAGGATCCGCGGGCTGATCATCCAGAACGGGGATATCTATGAGGACGCGCTGGGTCCGAAGTACGAAACCATCCGTAACTATTGGGCGGATCCGAGCCCGAAGAACCGGAGCGTTCTTGAAGAGTCCGTGAGCGAGGACGGCTTCAGGCACGAATTCGTGGGTGAGATCCCGGAAGAACAGGTCGAGCGGATCCCGCCGGAGCTATGGAAACTGCATTGGCCGCTGATGAACACCCCGCTCCGTCGCGATGTGGCGGTCCGGCTGATGGAGGGCTTGAAGCAAAATCTCCGTTGGTTTCCGCGGTATCAAGCCTACTTGCGCGAGCATCAGCCGCCGACCCTCATTGTCTGGGGGCCGCATGACGGATACATGCCGGAACCTGCAGCCCGGGCTTACCTGCGCGACCTGCCTGAGGCCGAGTTGCATTTGCTAGGCGGAGGCCACTGGCTCCTCGAGACCCACTTCGAGGAAGCTTGTCCCCTGATTCGCGAGTTCTTAAGTGGTTTGGATGCGAGGGGCTCCGGTTTCGTCACGAAGCCCCCCGTTTGATTCACGGGAGAATCAGGAATCCAGGCACTCTTTGATGTAGGCGATGCCCTTCGTGTAAACTTCCTCCGGGGCGGGGAAGAGGTCGCGCCAGACGCGCGTTGCAGCAGCGAGCTCAGGCAGGGCACGGCCGAAGGCCTCGATGGTGAGCCAGCCGTTATAGCCTTCTTCCTTGAGCACCGCGATGCTCTCGCGGATCTGGGCGTGGCCGGTGCCCGGGGTGCCGCGGTCGTTCTCGGAAATGTGGACGTGGCCGACTCGCTTGATGTGCTTGCGCAGGGATTCGGCGGGTTGCTTCTCCTCGATGTTCGCGTGGAAGGTGTCGAACATGGTCGTGAAGTTCGGGTGATCCACCAGCGCGGCGTAGTCGGCACCCTGCTGCATGGTGGTGATGAAGTAGCACTCGAAGCGGTTCAGCCACTCGATCACGAGCTTCACCCCGGCTTCCTGGGCGTAGTCGGCGACCTTGCGGTGGACCTCGGCGGCATGCTTCCACTCGTCGCTGGTGACGGGATCGCCGGAGAAGACGCCAAGCGGTTGGTGATAGGGTCCCATGAGGATTTCGGTCCCGGCGGCATGGCAGGAATCCACGATGCTCTTGAGGTAGTCCACGGCAGCGGCGCGGTGAGCGGCCTCCGGGCTGCAGGGGCTATGGGCGGCATCCGGGATCACCGTGACGGCCGTGGAGCGCAGGCCTTGGTCGCGCAGGGCATCTCCCACCTTCTGGTAGTGAGCCGCATCCGGGGCGAAGATCGGCAGTTCCACCCCGTCGTAGCCCGCGTTCTTCAGGGAAGAAAGAAGATGAAACTGGTCCTCTTGGAGCTGGCCGGTCCAGAGAAGAAGGTTGAAGCCGATTTTCATGGTGCCGCATTCCCTAATTGCCCGGGCCGGGGGGCGACCATTCCAATTTTCGTCAGATTGTGATTTTGCTTCCGTTTTTGTGAGATTTTTTCTGAATCGCGGCCTTCGCAATGCTAGATCTCGTCCACGGTGAACCAAGTTGGTGTCTATCCCACGACCGGGTTAGGCTCTGGGTTACGCAGCTCGGAGGTCACTTGGCACCGGTGGAATTTACTCTCGGAGAACGTGTTGTCTCGCCTTATGCCTTGGCTCCCTGGCTTCCGGGAGAGATCGAGGATTCCATGCCGGTGCTACTGAAGGTGCTGCGCGGCGACTTTCTTTGCTTTCCCTTCGGGCCGCAGGAAAAGGCTCCGCCACACGGTGCCTCGGCAAATGCCACGTGGAAGATCGTAGCGGGCGGCGACAACCTCCTCCACCTCGGGCTGGACGATCCCGACTCGGGCGCGTGGGTCGAAAAGCTCCTCACCCTCCGCGACGGCGAGTCCGCGATCTACTGCGAGCATCGTATCTCGGGTGCGGCCGGTCGCTACAGTTACGGGAATCATCCCGTGATCGACTTCACCAGCATGCCCGAAGGCTCAGCGAGGGTGAGCGTGTCCCCCTTCCGCTTTGGGATGGTTTATCCGGGATTCTTCGCGAATCCGGTCAACCGCGAGTATGGCATCTTGAAGCAAGGCGCCCGCTTCACCGATCTCCGCGAGGTGCCGCTGGCGACCGGTGAGAATGCGGATTTGACGGCCTATCCCGCGAGGCAGGGATTCGAAGATCTGGTGATGATGGTCAATGAGCCTGCCACGCTGGAGCAGCCCTTCGCATGGTCGGCTGCGGTAATGGATGGCTACCTCTGGTTCTCCCTCAAGAACGCCGCGGATTTTCCTTCGACGATCCTGTGGATTTCCAATGGCGGAAGACACAGTGCCCCATGGAACGGCCGCCATCTCGGCAGGATGGGCATCGAGGAAGTCTGCTCCTTCTTCGCCGATTCCGTGGACATCTCGCGCCAAGATCCGCTCGCCGCGGACGGCGTGCCGACCACCCGCGAGTTCCGCAAGGACGAGACCGTCTCGCTGCGTCTCGTGCAAGCGGTCGCCGCCGTGCCGGAAAAGTTCGGCCGCGTGACTTCCATCGTTCCCGCCGGTCCCGGCAAGGTCGTGATCACCGGTGAATCCGGCGCAACCGTCGAGTCGGCCGTCGACTGGAATTTCGTTCTCTAACATCAAGGCATCCGCAAACAGGACTTTGAGTCACCTAGCACCCAACATCTACAACCCAAGATCATGAAACTTCACAATGCCATGTGGCCCGGCCTGGTCGGGAAGGAACCCGGCACCTACCATCCGCCGATCTCGCTCGAGCGCATGCTCGAAATGACCGCCGCCGCCTCCGTCAATGGCCGCAAATACGACGGTGTGGACCTGTTCCTGTTTCACCCGCACACCGACCCCGACGCTTCCGACGACGCGATCAAGGCAATGGCCGACAAGATCGCGGCGCACGGCTTGAAGGTGGGCTCGCTGGTGGCCCCGGTCTGGCCGGGCACGGTCGGCGGACCGGCTTTCGGCTCGGCTGATGATCGCAAGAACTTCGTTCTCGCCGTCGAGAAGGCCTGCCGCATCGCCGACATCCTCAAGGCACATGGCGTGCGTGAGTATGGACTGATCCGCATCGACTCCGCCGGTGGCGTGCACGATTGGGCAGAGGATCCCGCGGGCAATACCAAGAAGATCGCCGAGACCTGGCGTGAAGCCGGCAAGGTCGCCGCCCAACACGGCGAGCGCCTCGCTGCGGAAGGTGAGATCTGCTGGGGTGGCATGCACTCGTGGAAGGCGATGATCGACACGCTGGAAGCGACCGGCATGCCGGAGACCGTTGGCTTCCAGGCTGACCTCGCCCACACCTACCTCTACCTCATGGGCTACAATGCTCCCGAGGCGGCCCTCCTCAAGGAAGGCTACACCGACGAGGAGTTCTGGCCTGCCTACAAGACGCTGACCGATGCGCTGCGCCCGTGGACCATCGACTTCCACGTCGCACAGAACGATGGCTCGGTCCACGGAACCGGCAGCCACGACAAGACCGGCCGCCACTGCCGTGCCGATGACCCGAATGGCAAGCTGGACATCGTCAAGTGCTCCACCTTCTGGCTGCAAGGCGCTGCCGATCGCGGCATGAAGCACATCTGTTGGGACGGTTGCATGTTCTCCAACGACATCCTTGAGGACGCCCGCACCTGGGAGACCATCCTCGGCAAGATGATCGAAGTCGACAAAGCGCTCTGAAGCGGCGGCCACTCCATTCTCCATTATTCAGGACCCATCTACCATGGCTGCCCCGACTTCAATTCTTGCGGAGAAACTGCATGAATATCCTAATCACGATGTCATCGACGGAGGATCGGATTCGATTCTCGATGACTGCCTCAATCAGAACGACGGGGTGCTGCAGCTTCTGCACCGCTACGCCGGCCGGACATTCTGCTCGCCGGGCAAACGCCTTCGCCTGGATGAGAAATCCTACTATCCGGACTACATGGGCGGAACCGGCCTCGATGAAGTCTGGATGTGCTGCACCGTGCCCATTGTGACCGGCGTCATCGATACCCGCACGGGGAAGGCGCCGTTCCGTGAAGGAGAAGCCCACGTTCTCACTCCGGGCGGGCAAGTCATCTCGCTTCAGGATCTGATCGAGGCCAATCCTGAAGCCGTCATGGGAGAAAAGCTGGTGGCGGTTTCCCAATCCCTGTTCGGCAGGGTCACCTGGCCGATCGTGTCCAAGAAGTTCGACAACCTGAACCCCATTCCCCATCACCTTCACTGGTCGAAGTGGGAGGTTTACGACATCAATTCCTTCGATAACCCCGGAGTCAGCCCGTCGCACTACCACACCACGGCCATGGGGCTGTATCCGTTCGTCACCAAGGACCAGTTTCTTGCCTGCATGCAGCGTTGGGGGCAGGGCGAATACAACGGGGTGCGGCACTTGTCGTCGCACACGATGATGAAACTGGATGACGGCTTCGTGATGCCGAATGGCGTGCTGCACTCGCCGACGGACCTTTGCACGCACGAGCTTCACGTCACGATGGACGAGCATTTCCTGGCCGAGGACCTGACGCTTGACGGAAAGATCGGAGCGGCCGATGCGTTCTACGCCTGCCGGGAAGAGGACTATCCGAAAGACCGGCATGAAGACTGGGAATACCTGGTGGACAAGTTCGACTTCGAGGCGAACCAGGATCCCGACTTTGTTCAGAAGAATTCGCGTCCGGCCATCACCGCCAAGGAATTTTCCGGCGACGGAGTGAACGCACAGTGGATTGTTTACGGTGATTTCCTCGGCGACCAGAAGTGCTCCATTCTCCGGCTGACCCTTGAGCCCGGAGCTAGGACGAGTTTCCGCCCGGAAAGCCCCGCTCTATTCCACACGAACGGCGGACGCGGCCGGGTCGGAAAACTCGAAGTGCGCTATCACCAGGACATGAAGCTCGGCGATATCTATCCCGAGATCGGATTCATCACCCAGGCCGCGCTGAATCGCGGTGGTGTGGAAATCGAGAACATGGGAGATGAACCGCTCGTGCTGACCTTCGACTTCCCGCAACACGCGCATTCCCAAACACCCGGCGCCGCATGACGCCGTTTTGAATCAAACATCAACCCAAGACGCACCCTCTTCCCCATCATGAAAAAGGAAATCCGCATCGGCCTCATCGGCTACGGCTTCATGGGCCGTACCCATTCGAACGCCTATTCCCAACTCTCGCACTTCTTCGACACCACGCACGTCCCTGTCCGCCAGGCCGTCTGCGGTCGGGACGAGGCCAAAGTGAAGGCCTTCGCCGAAAAGTGGGGCTACGCGTCCTACGAGACCGACTGGCGCAAGCTGGTCGCCCGCGAGGACATCGATGCTGTCGACATCTGCACCCCGAACGACTCGCATGCCGAGATCGCGCTCGAGTGCATCAAGCATGGCAAGATGATCCTCTGCGAAAAGCCGCTCGCGCTGAACGGCACGCAAGGCGAGGAGATGGTCAAGGCCGTCGAAGCCTCCGGCCTGCCGAACCTCGTCTGGTACAACTACCGCTTCCTGCCCGCCGTCACCCTCGCGAAAAACATCGTCGATGCCGGCGAACTCGGCCGGGTCTTCCACTACCGCGCGAACTTCCTGCAGGACTGGACGATCTCCGAAGAGTTGCCGCAAGGCGGTGCCGGCCTCTGGCGTCTCGATGCCGCAGCGGCAGGTTCCGGCGTGACCGGCGACCTGTTGGCTCACTGCATCGACACCGCGCGCTGGATCAACGGTGACATCGTCTCAGTTTCCGCGATGACGGAAACCTTCATCAAGGAGCGCGTGCACACCGCCACCGGTGAGAAGCACCCAGTCACCATCGACGATGCCTGCGCCTTCCTCGCCCGCTTCGAAAACGGCTCGCTGGCGATCTTCGAGAGCACCCGCTACGCCCGTGGCCACAAGGCGCTCTACACCTTCGAGATTAACGGCGAGAAGAAGTCGCTGGCGTGGGATCTTCACGATCTCAACTACCTGTCCTACTTCGATCACGGCGTCCCCGGCGATCGTCGCGGCTGGACCAATATCCACACCACGGACGGGGATCATCCCTACTCCGGCAACTGGTGGGTGCCCGGCCTCTGCCTCGGCTACGAGCACTCCTTCACCCACGAACTGGCCGAGTTTTTCAAGGACCTCGACAGCCCGCAGAAGGAGAAGCGCTACCCCGACTTCCGCCACGCCCTCGGCACGCAGTATGTCTGCGATGCCGTGCTTGAGTCCGCGAAGACCAAGCAGTGGGTGGATGTGAAGAAGGCTTGATCCGATTTGTTAGAAGCCCGCCGGGTTCCGTTTGCAGCGGGATCCGGCGGTTTTGTTTTCGAGCCTATGGCTTGAGCGTCCGCTTGAAGATCCGCTCCTTGCTGCCCTTTTCGGTGATCTGGGTCCACCTCTCGTCAAACTCGTAGACGACGGGCTCCCCGCCGTTCCATCGGGCATTGAACTTGTTGTTCCCGTCAGGCGCCCACTCGCCGATCATGCGGCCCTTGGTCACGACGCCGCCGACCGCGAAGACGATATCCTCGCGACCATTGCGCCAGCGGGTGCCGGTAACCCAGAGTTGGAGTTCCTCGGCATCTTGAGGGCCGGCGAAGGCTTCATAGATCGCCGCGCTGTTCTCGCCCCAGCCGCGCTCGCGGGTCTTGCCGTTCTTCTCGAAGGTGACCTGGAGGTGCTTGTTCCAGCCGGGATTCGGGTCCGCTCCCATGGATCCGGGATTTGACCAGAAGTCGCTCTTGTTGGCGATGTAGGAGCGAACCTTGTCGGTGACCTCGATGCTCTTGTCCCAGGTTCCGTACGTGGCTTTCACGATTCTCACGGAGGAGGGGGGCATCGCTCCGGGAACCAGAGGAGTCGATTTTTTGAGAGCGATCAAAGGTGCCTGCATCACTTGAGCGAGATGTCGGGCGGCGGCTGTTGCTTGGTCCTCTACCGCCACCGAGTCCTCTAGCTCATCCCGTTTCCCCAGATCGGCTGCCATCTTCGTGAGTTGGTCCACGTAGGCCTTCTCGGCTTTGTGCACGAATGGCTGGATCTGCTGTGCCAGCTTCTGCTGCTGTACCAGATAGATCTTTTCGGCTTTGGCGAGATCGGGATGAAGGGCCTCGCCATCCGCGATTCCCGATTCCGCCAACTCCTGTAGCGAGGCTTCAGCAACCCCTACTAGGTCTGCCTTTCCGGCGGCCTGGGCTTGGTCGCGGATCTTGGCGAGCGTGGCTTGATACTTCTCCTCCAGTTCGACCAAGGGCTCCTTTGCCTTGAGCACTGCCTCGTCGCGCAGGTTGCGGAGATGCTCGATCTCGATGGCGGTGGAAGGGGAGAGCCGGGTTTCCTGAGCCGGGGCTCTCACCCCTGTCAGCCAGAGCGAGCAAGCTAGGATCGGAATGGCATGGCGAAGCTTCATCGGTATCGTCCGCGTAGATAGGGGGCGGACGAGAGCAGTTATCAGAAACCAAGCCGAGTCTTCAAGCTTCCGCTTCCCGGGTTACGCGATCATCGGGGTTTGCCCCTCACCGGACCGAGCGATGCCATGGTTCTTCCGCACGACCTGCGCCATGATAGACGAGGTGTAGAACACGCCGATGACCGGGCTCAGTCGCCTGGGACGATGCATGGAGTAGCAGCGGACGCATGAGGATGACCTCTCCTTGCTCGGCAAGCGCAGCATACTCGCCATGAGTCGATGCAAAAGCTCCGCACTCCTGAGAGGGGATGAAACCATGATGATGGCTCCCCGGGCAGACCCGCAGGGGGCCATTGTTGGGTCCACAGGGGTCCAGATGGAGTCGCACTGCCAGCAGCTCTTCTAGTATCCGGAGCGGCGGGCGCGCGTAGTCGACCCCGCCCTTCCTTACCGGCAGGTCATAGCCGGGCGCAGTCACCGGCCGCGCGAACGGGAACATGAGGTCCTGATGCCATGCCACCTTCCAATTCGTTCCGGGCGTCTTGTCGAAGGCAATGGCTTGGATCGCCACGGCATCACCGCTGATAAGTCCTTGCACGGTGAGCTCGACCTTGAGTTGCTTGGCCATCGCCGCGACCGGAGGCAGATCGAGCAGGCAGCGTGTGCCTGCCAAGCCCTCGGCAAAGAGAGTGGCCCGGAGCTCCGCTTGGAGCTCCGGCGAGATACCGGTCGACACCCGCGTCCATCCTTCGTTCGCGAGCTCTTGGATCGGACTCACCACGCGACTTCGAGCACTTGCTTGCCGATCATGCGGCCCGCCTCTTGCTCGCGATGCGCGGCGGCGAGGGTCTCCGGAGAAAGCGTGCCGCCATGGCTGGTGATGGTGCTGCGGATCCGCCCGGCATCCACCAGCGTGGCTACTTCCTTGAGCAGTTCGTGTTGCTCGATCATGTCGGGCGTCTGGAACATGGAGCGGGTGAACATGAACTCCCAGATGAAGGCGGCGCTCTTGCTTTTCAGGAGGCCGATGTCCGGCACCTCGGGAGATTCGACGATCGCGGTGATCTTGCCTTGCGGCACGATGGCCTCCGCCATGGCCTTCCAATGAGCCGTCGTGTCGCCGAAGCACGCGATGTAGTCCACGTGCTTGAAGCCGATCTTGCCGAGTTCGGCCGGCCAATCACCCGAATGATTGATCACGTGATGGGCGCCCATCTTGTGGCACCAGGCTACGGTCTCCGGGCGTGAGGCCGTCGCGATGATGGTGAAGCCGGTTAGCACCGCCGCGAGCTGGATGCCGATTGATCCGACCCCGCCGGCTCCGCTCAGGATAAGCAAGGTCTTGCCCTTACCTTCGTCGAGATCACCGGGGGTGAGTCCGAGACGATCGAAAAGGCACTCCCATGCAGTGATCGCGGTGAGAGGCAGCGCAGCCGCTTCGGGGAAGCCGAGGCTCTCGGGCTTCTTGGCCACGATGCGTTCGTCCACCAGTTGGAGCTCGGCATTCGATCCGGGTCGGGTGATGTCCCCGGCGTAGAAGACTTCGTCACCGGGACGGAAGAGAGTCACCTCGCTGCCGACGGCTTCCACGATGCCAGCCCCGTCGTAGCCGAGGATCTTGGGCTCGGAATCACCTTCGATTCGGGAGCGGCGGACCTTGTAGTCCACGGGGTTGATGCCGATGGCCTTCACCCGGATCACGAGGTCGCGCGGGCCGGGCTGGGGATCGGGAAGATCGAGGGTGACGAAGCAGGAGGGGTCCTCAAGGGGCAGCTTCCGGGTAGTGGCGACGGCTTTCATGGTCGTGTCTATTTGATCTCGGCGGTTCCTGTAAGCTCGGCGATTTTGGATTCAACCGCTTTTGCCCACATTTCATATCCCGCCGCCTGCGGGTGCAAGTAGTCCGGCATCACGCTGGCGGGCAGAGCTCCGTCCGGAGCGAGGAAGGACCCGCTCACATCCAGCCATTGGATCTTGTCACCGTCGGCGAAGGTTTTGATGCGCTCGTTGATCGCGTTGTTGAGCTGGCGCTTCGGACCCTCAGGCTTCTCGTCGCGGGGGAAGATGGAGAGGAGCAAGATCTTCGCATCCGGCTTCCGGTCTTGGAGTAGCTCTAGGATAAGCTTGATCCCGTCGGCCGTCTGCTCCGGCGGGTCCATGCGATGGCCGGTATTGTTCGTGCCGATCATCAGGACAAAGAGCTTTGGGTCGACGTTCTCCAGTTCGCCATTCATCAGGCGCCACAGCACGTGCTCCGTGCGATCCCCGGAGAAGCCGAGGTTCAGCGCCTTGCGCCCGGCGTAGTATTTTTCCCACACGGCCTTGCCATGGCCCTCCCAGCCTTGGGTGATGGAGTCGCCGATGAAGACGAGATCGTGGCCGCCTTTCCGCGCGAGCGTGCTCTTCTCCTGATGGCGCGGTCGCCACCAGCCGGGATTGCCGAAGCGGTTCACGGGCACCGTGGCTTCGCTCATGCGGTAGCTGGCGCGGATCTCGGTGTAGCGCTTCTTCATTCCTTCGAAGGCCTCCGCGTAGGCAGGATCGGCATGGAGCGATTTCATCTCGTCCGGATCCTTGGCCAGGTCGAAGAGGTTCCACTCCTTGGTCTTCGGAAAGAACATCAGCTTGTAGCTCTCAGAGCGGATGCCGTCATGGGCGGCCACGCGGTGCGTCGGCTCGCCGGTGTAGAAGTAATAGATTTCCTTTCTCCAGTCTGCGGGTGTTTGGCCTTTCAGCACCGGGAGCAGGCTTTTGCCCTGCATCGTGCTGGGCACCGGCGCTCCGGCCGCTTCCAGGAAGGTCGGGGCGTAGTCGATGTTTTGGATCAGTGCTTCGTTCCTCCCGCCGGGGTTCACCACTCCGGGCCAGCGGACGAGAAAGGGCATCGCGAGGCTCTGCTCGAACATCCAGCGCTTGTCGTACCAGCCGTGCTCGCCGAGGTAGAAGCCCTGATCCGAGGAGTAGATCACCAGCGTGTTCTTTGCCAGTCCGCTCTTGTCCAGATAGTCGAGCATGCGCCCCACGTTCTCGTCCACGGCGCGCACGCAGCGCAGATAGTCCTTCAGATAGCGCTGGTACTTCCAGCGCGTGATGTCTTGTCCTTGGATCTTGCCGACCTTCATGTCGGCGATGAAGGCTTCGTTCTCCGGGCTATAGGCGGCGTCCCATGCCGCCTGCTGGTCGGCATTCATCCGCTGGTATTCATGGTTCTGGCCCTCGGAGGTGAAGCTATCCGGGAAAAGGTTCTCTCCCTTGAACTTCATGTCGTGACCCCAGGACATGTCCTTCGCGATGCTCATCTTCTGTTCCGCCAGCGTGCTACTACGTCCTGCGTAGTCGTCGAAGAGGCTGGCAGGAAGCGGGAAGCTGCTGTCCTTGAAGAGGCCCAGGTGCCGCGGGGCGGGGGACCAGTTCCGGTGCGGTGCCTTGTGCTGGCACATCAGCAGGAAGGGCTTGTTCTTGTCGCGGCCTTCCAGCCAGGAGATCGCCTTGTCCGTGATGATGTCGGTGCAGTAGCCCTCCACCTTGCTCTTGCCCGTGGCTGAGATGAAGTCCGGGTTGTAATAGCTGCCCTGTCCGGGCAGGATTTCCCAGTGGTCAAACCCGGTTGGCTGGGTGACCAGATGCCACTTGCCGATCAGCGAGGTTTGGTAGCCCGTCTTCTGGAGCAGCTTGGGAAACGTCGTCTGGCTGCCGTCGAAGCGCGCATCGTCGTTGTCGAGGAAGCCGTTGATATGGCTGTGCTTGCCCGTCAGGATGGTCGCGCGGGATGGGCCGCAGATCGAGTTCCCGCAGTAGGAGCGGGTGAAGATGGCTCCCTCCCTGGCAATGCGGTCGAGGTTCGGCGTGGGCGCGAGATCCTTCAGCGGGCCTCCGTAGGCGGAGATAGCATTCAGGGCATGATCATCGGAAAAGAGGAAAAGGATGTTCGGCCGCTCCTGCGCCATCAGGGTCGGCGCGAGCAGGGCGAGAAGTAGAAGGGAGCGCATGCCCCGATGATACGATGAGGGTCTCCGGTCCTTGCAAGCGGAAGAGATTGTCGAAGGCGTCGTTTGACGGGGACGGATCGAGGGCCTTAGCTGGTCGGGCTATGAAACTCGTACCGCTTATCAGCTCCGGCACCGCCGGCCCCCTCGGTGTTCTCCATCTCCCGCGGCTTTGGCTCAAGGTTTCGCTCGAATCCCGCGGCGCGCTCGCCGATGGCTATCCCGGTGCCGGAAAGGGCTTCGACCAGATGGTGATCGATGGCCTCGGCTTGAACCGCGATGCCGTGCTCTCCTACATCGCCGACAGCCGCCCGACCTACCCCGAGTTCGAAGCCTGGGTAAAGGCGAACGGCAGCTCCGTCGATGCCGCGTCGATCGCGACCCTGAATGCCGCGATCACCGGCTACAATCACGACGACGAAACCCGCAAGTCGATCCTCTCCGCCAGCGGCCTGCCGGATGACAGCGCTGCCCCGAAGGATGCGGTGCACCTGAACAATCTCGATGATTGGCAGGAGTTTCACGCGGCGGTGTTGAAGTAAGATCCGCTCTGCTGCATAACCCCGGTAGCCAACCTCCGGGGTTATGCAGGACCAAAGTAAGCGGGACATCAAGCGGGCTCCATTTGCGATCCGGGCTACCGTCGTCTTTGTCGAACTGGTGGCCGCGGGAATCGGGATGCTGCTTTCCTTGGCCGCGCTTGGGTTGGTGGGGGTGTTATTCTCCGTCGAGTTTAGTGGGAGCGAGGTGCTGATGACGGTAGCAGGCCCGTTCGTTTTTCTTCTCGTATTCCTAGTCCTACTGGCGATGTGCCTCGCCGTCTTCTGGTTCACCCGGCACCTCTCCATCAGCTACAGGATCGGCGATTCGAAGCGAATCCCGACTTGGTTCGCGGATCCCGGGCGCTACTTTGCGGATATCACGCTTCAAGTGATCGTGGGTTACTCCGTTCTTGCGCTTTTCGTCGGTGGAGTCGCGACTTTCCGGGATGGTTTCGGAGCAATCTCGGTGAGCTGGTCCGGCCTTTGGACGGCCATGCTTCTCGGTGCTTTGCTCGTCCTCAGGCGTTTCAAGAATCGGTCGCAGGCCTCTCCCCGTGCGCGACAGGGGGAGAAAGATGAGGCCGTTTCGCCCTAATTCCTGCACAGTGGATTCGCACGAACATCGCCATCCGTCCCGCTCCGAAGCTCCCTCGGGCTTGCAGTGGACTCTCGTGTTCCTCGATCTCCTGGTGGTTCTGATGGCCGGACTAGGGCTCGATCCGGATCGCCTTCCCCAGCATCGCCTCCGCGATCTCGAAGTCCACGGTCGTGCGGGCGTGAATGCGACACAGCGCATGCCCTTGGTGAATGGAATCTCCAATCTTCACCAGTTGATCGAATCCGACCGCGTGATCGACACCATCGCTGGCCCGGGCCCGGCCCGCGCCGAGCTGCAACGCCGCTTGACCGACCATCCCGGCATCGACCTCCACGATCGTCCCCGTATCCGGCGCGGGGAACTCACGGATGACTGGTGCATGGTGGATCTCAGCCAGCTTCGGCAGATCGGCCGGATTGCCACCGTGCGCTTTCACGATCTCGTCGAACTTTTTTCGGGCGCTCCCGTCATCCAGAAGCTTCTCCAATTCGTCACGAGGAACAGGACTAATCTTCTCCGCGAGATCCAGCACCAGCTTCCGCAGGTCCAGCGGACCTCCGCCTTCAAGGCATTCGATCGACTCGATCACCTCCAGCGAATTTCCTACCGCCTTGCCTAGCGGCTCGCTCATCGGATTGAGGATCGCATGGACCTCCACGCCCATCTCCTTGCCCACGGCGATCATCGAATCGGCGAGGATCTTCGCATCCGCCTCGGTCTTCATGAAAGCCCCCGTGCCGAACTTCACGTCCAGCACCAGCTTGTCGAGCGACTCGGCCAGCTTCTTCGACATGATCGAAGCCGTGATCAGCGGGATCGATGGCACGGTCCCGGTCACGTCACGCAGCGAATAGAGCTTCTTGTCCGCGGGGCAGAATCGGTCCGTCTGTCCCATCATCACCACGCCGATCTTCTCTAACATCTCCTGCGCCTCCGGGATCGTGATCCCTACCTTGAAGCCGGGGATCGACTCCAGCTTGTCCAAGGTGCCACCGGTAATGCCGAGCCCGCGCCCGGAAACCATCGGCACCCACACGCCCGTGCAGGCCACCAGCGGGGCGAGGATCAGCGAGACCTTGTCGCCGATACCGCCGGTCGAGTGCTTGTCCACCACCTCCGGATGACCCGCGCGATGCTCGAAGACATCGCCGCTCGCCAGCATCGCCTTGGTCAGCGCCGCCGTCTCCACCGCATCCATGCCCTTGAAGAACACCGCCATGGCGAAGGCGGACATCTGGTAGTCCGGGATCTCGCCGCTGGTATAGCCTTCGATCAGGAGCTTGATCTCGGCCGGATCGAGAGTCTCGCCTTCACGCTTGCGGGAAATGAGTGTGGGGACGTGGAGCTTCATGAGAGTAACGGGGCAAACTAATCCAATCCAAACCGGGCCGCAATGAGCCGCGCCACCTGCGTGAAATCCTCCGAGTTCAACAGCTCTAACGGCGCATTCAAGGTCAGCAAGGGGACCTGCTCCCGCGTGTGATCGGTGCCTTGATGGTAGGGATCATTCCCATGATCCGCCGTGATCAGCAGGAAGTCCTCGCCCACCTCGGGCAGGAATCCTCCCAGCCAGGCATCGAACTCGCGCAGGCATTGCGCATACCCGGCAGGATCCCGGCGATGACCGTAGAGCATGTCGAAGTCCACCAGGTTCGCGAAGATCAGGTGCGGCTGCTCACGCTTCTCGCGCCAAAGTCGCTCGATCACCGCCATGCCATCGGCATTCGATTTTGTGGGATGCGACTCGCTGATGCCGGAACCCGCGAAGATATCCGAGATCTTGCCAACTCCGATCGTCTCCACCCCAGCAGCCTGCAGCCGGTTCAGCACCGTCTCCGGCGGCATCAGCGAGTAGTCATGACGGTTCGCGGTCCGCTTGAAGCTCGCGGCCGAGTCTCCAAGAAACGGCCGCGCAATCACACGACCGACGCGGATTCCCCTCTGGTCAAGAACCTCCCGCGCGCGCTGGCAGAGTTCGTAAAGCTCCTTCAAGCCATACCTCTCCTCATGCGCCGCAATCTGCAGCACCGAGTCCGCACTGGTGTAGACGATCGGATATCCGCTCTTCAGATGCTCCTCGCCGAGCCTCTCCAGAATCTCCGTGCCCGACGCCGCGACATTGCCCAGAAACGGCCCCCCGATCTCATCGAGCAAATCCTGCGGGAACAACTCGAAGGTATCGAAGGGCTTCTCTAACACACAGCCCGCGATCTCCCAGTGCCCCGTAGTCGTATCCTTGCCCACCGACTTCTCCCGCATCCTCGCCCAAGCCGCGCCGGGAAGGGTGGGGGACTCGCCTCGATCGAGCACCTCTAGCAGCCCCAGCTTCGCCAGGTTCGGTAGCTCCAGTCCCTCCCTCTCGAAAAGGTGCCCGAGGGTGTCCGCCCCGGCGTCGCCGAAGTCAGCCGCATCCGGTGCAGCGCCACAACCCACCGAATCCAGCACGATCAGCAAGGCCCGTTTCACGCGCCAAGCCTCGCCCAAAGATCCGGCTTCGCCCAATCAAATCGCGCTATCGCGGTGGCTAATGCCGCGGCGATGGGTGCGCCAGCGCTTCCTGATGCGCTCGTAAGGCACGGTCGCGATCCTCACCCGGAGACTGCCGCTCGATCCACCTCGCCACGGACTGCGGGTTCTCCTGCGTCCAGGACTCCACCAGTCGGTCCAAGCTATCACCTCGCAGCGCAGGATCGGTGTTGCTCACAAACCACTCCATCCCGCGTGGCAGATCCGCCGGATCCAGCCTGGCCACGGCAGCCTCGCCGATCTTCGTGAAGCTCGCAGGCGGCAGCTCGACCTGCTTCAGATAGTCCCGCGCCAGATGAGGATCGGGATGCCTGGCCATCGCCAGCTCCACCAGGTCTTCACGCCCTTCTTTGGAAAGCCGCCTCAAGAACACCGGCAGGTTGTCGCCAGACATTACCTGCAGAACATCCTCCATCCTCCGATCCAAGTCTTTCCCCTCGAGCGTGATGATCCGCCCGAGATCGGCGCTCGAGGGCGCGGCGGCGATCCGTGCCGTGTCCACCAGTCCCGGCAGGTCCAGCGGCGCATTCCCACCGTAGGCGGCAAGAGTCTTCTCATCGAGAGGCGGATCGGCCTTTCCTCGCATCTCCAGCCATTCCGCCGCCTTCTCCGGGTCGCGGGAAATCCAAGTTCTCACCACCAGCCGGAAGTTTTCCAGATCCCCGCCTTTGATCGCATGTTCGCAAGCCAGCGCCGGATCCCTGTCCAGCAACCGCACTGAGGTGCTCTCGTTCAAAAACATCGCGGCCTCGTCCGGCAGACCCGCATCACGCATCATCTGCGGAAGCAGGAGAATCTCATCCACGCTGGCATCCAAGAGATCTTCTTGGATGAACCTCTCTTCCTCTGGGAGGGTGTCCCGCTGCATGGCGATCGCGAAGAGACTCTTGAACTTCCCGATGTAGCTCCCGGCATCGAAGTTCCGCTTGCCGGAACGATCCAGCTTCACGGCCTTCGTCGTGCTACCCGTCCTGCGATCCTCGTCCCCGGTGCCGTGGCTCTCCGCGGTATGCCGGGCCCTTCGATTCAATTCGCGCTCCCGAGTCGCCAGCCGCTCGGCTTCCCCGGCTTGGTTAATTCCTAACAGGATTGCCATCACCACGATGGCGGCTAGCAGGACCTTCATCGGAAGAGTTCGGCAGGAAGTTGGGCTTCATCGAGATCCTCCTGGCTGATCCCGCGCTCACGCATCTTCGCGAGCACCTCTTGGCCGCCGGGACTCGAGAGTAGTTCGCGCAGAATCTCCTCCCGCGTTGCGGTATTGCTGAGGTAGCGGTAGCGATCCAGCGCATCCACCACCGCCCGGGCGGAGGATCCGGCGTTGCGCATGTAGCTTTCCAGCATCTGCTGGTCGGGGTTTCGCTCCCACTCCGCGTCCAGCGCCTTCCCGGCATTCTCCGGAACGGACTTCATCATCTCCGCCAGGAAGAAACCGACGGCCGCAGCGGACTCCTCGCCCATGGCCGGGTCTTGCAGCCATGCGATGCGCTCCGCGATCTCCTCGGTCTTCATCTTTATCAGGTGGCTCACCACGCCCTCCGTGTAGGGGTCGCCGGCAGCGGAGAGCCCTAACAGTTCCGCCGCATCCTGCCCGCACGCTCCCGCACGATCCACCCAGGCCCGCACCTCCCCGGGTTCCTTGTCTTTCGTGCCGTACTGGAAGATATTGCGGAGCGCGGATTGCCGCCTCTCCGGATCGTCGAACTTCGCCGCCATCTCCATGGACTTTTCGGCACCCGCAGCATTGAAGCGGTTCGCGATCGGGAATTGCTGATCCTCGGGCAGCGTGGCGTAAAATTCGTCCGCCAGCCGGGGATCGGCCTGCATCAGCCCGGCATAAATATCCGCCGAAGTGTAGAGGTTCACCCGCGTGTAGTCGAGCCGCCCGCAGCGGATCTGGTCACGATACCAGGCCATTGCCTTCTGCGGGTCCGCCGTCGCCCAGCGATTGAGCGTCCTTGCGGTCCAGCCCCACACCATGTCCTGACCTTCCCTCCCCAAGTGATCGGCGAGATACTCGCTCGTCCGCACAATGCGCTCTAGGTCGGCATCGGGAGTCGGCCGGTGGGCATAGCGCAGCAGCAGCTTGGAGATGAGGCCTCGTCTCTTGCCCGAGGGAAGCTCGGTGTCGATCGCCTCGCGGAGCAGCCCATCCAGCTCGTCCGCGCTCAGGCCTTGGATCATGCGCTCGGCTTTCGCCAGATCGGGGCGGGATCCCTTGCTTCCCTTTTCGATCGCGTCCGCCAGCCAAAGGACGTCGTGCCGCTTGTTCCTGACCGTCATATTGGAGGTAACCGGATAGGTCTCACTCGCGGTGAGAGGCGGAGCATCACCAGCGACCATCTCCAGTCTCGCCACCCGCTCGCGCGCCGATGCATTGGCGATCGCCTGCAGGGTGAGCGGCAGGGCGGCGAGAAGCAGCGTGGCCAGAATCGGAGTGGCAGGATGAAGTTTCATCAGGTGCAGGGAGTGGGATGTCAGCGTTGTCCAAGAGATCGCCGCCGCACCGGCCGCGGGAGAACTGGCGAGACTTGCCAGCACCGGTGCCGGCGCCGCTTGCGAGAGACCGCTCCCCAGTCCGCTCGCCAGCACCGCGCCACTCACCGCGGCACCCCGTTTGCCCAGGCGCACCCGCAGCTTCTCCACCGCCCTCGATCCACGCTGCCGCCATGTCGCGGACTCCCCGCCGAAACGCCGCGCCATCTCCTCGAAGCTCAGGCCTTCGAAGTAGCGCAGGAAGATCACCTCCCGATCCTTCGCGGGCAGGCCGTCGAGCGCCTGATCCAGCAGCGGCGCCGCCTCTTTCCAGCCTTCGGTTTCTTCCTCGGGACCATCCGGAGAGGGCATATGTTTCATCCTCGCATCGTGCCGGCGCTCCCGGCGTTGGAGTTTGGAAGCCTCGTAGCACACCGTCCGGTGCAGCCACCCCGCGAGGTTCGGCACCTCCCGCAGCCCCTTGGCCTTGCGCGCCAGGATCAGCAGCGCGCCCTGCGCCGCTTCCCCCGCCAGATCGCTCCGACCGGTCCGCCGCAGCGCCGTGTGATAGAGCAGCCCGCCATAGCGCCGCGCCAGTTCCGCGAAGGCCCTCTCCGAGCCTTCCGCGCACCAGTCTTGCAGCAATTCGTCGTCACTCTGTTCCGTCATTCCACCCTTATTCCTCCGCCTCCCCGCCTACCGTGACAGGAAAAATCGGGGCATTTGCCCGGGTTCGCATCATAGCAATAATACGGAACAAATAATTTGAATAAACCCGTTGCTATGCGATCCAATGATCAACAAATCGCAAGCGGGGTGTGGCGCGTCGCCGCACCTGCTTCTAATCTACTGCTGAAACTCCGACTCCCATGGGACTCGATAAACTCACGAACAAGCTCCAGGAAGCCCTGCAAGCCGCCCAGAGGCTGGCTTCCAAATCCGCTCACCCCGAACTGAAGGGGACTCACCTGCTCCTTGCCCTGCTCCAGCAGGAGGGCGGCATCCTCGTGCCCATCCTCCAGAATGCGGGCGTGGACCTCACCCGCCTGAAGGCCGCCGTCGCGGCAGCCCTTTCGCGCGAGCCCAGCCAGCAGGGCGGCACCACCCAACCGCAGATCAGCTATGGTCTGCGCTTTACCCTCGACGCGGCGGACGAGATCCGTGCCGAGATGGGCGATGACTTTCTCAGCGTCGAGCACGTCCTGCTCGGCGCTCTCAAGGCCGACGCGCCGGAGGGCAAGCTCCTGAAGGAAGTCGGCCTCGACGAGAAAAAGGCCCGCAAAGCCATCGAAGCCATCCGCGGCCCGCAAAAGGTCGTCGACCAAGACCCCGAGGGCAAATACCAGACCCTCGAGAAATACGGCACCGACCTCACCGCCCGCGCTCGCGAAGGCAAGATCGACCCCGTCATCGGCCGCGACAACGAGATCCGCCGCGTGATGCAGGTGCTCTCGCGCCGCACCAAGAACAACCCCGTGCTCATCGGTGAGCCCGGCGTGGGCAAGACTGCCATCGTCGAAGGCCTTGCTCGTCGCATCGTCTCCGGCGACGTGCCGGACTCGATGAAGGACAAGCGCATCATCGTCATGGATGTGGGCGGCATGCTCGCCGGAGCGAAGTATCGTGGCGAATTCGAGGAACGCCTCAAGGCCTTCCTCAAGGAAGTCACCGAATCCGCCGGGGAGATCATCCTCTTCATCGACGAGCTTCACACCATCGTCGGTGCCGGTGCCAGCGAGGGCGCGGTGGATGCCGCCAACTTGCTCAAGCCCCAACTTGCCCGTGGCGAGCTCCGCACCATTGGCGCGACCACGCTCGATGAGTATCGCAAGCACATTGAGAAGGATGCCGCCCTCGAGCGCCGCTTCCAGCCGGTCATGGTCGGCGAGCCCTCGGTGGAGGATACCATCGCGATCCTCCGCGGCCTGAAGGAGCGCTATGAAGTACACCATGGTGTCCGCATTCAGGATGGCGCGCTCGTCTCCGCTGCCATGCTTTCGGATCGCTACATCTCCGACCGTTTCCTGCCGGACAAGGCCGTCGACCTCGTCGATGAGGCAGCCTCGCGCCTGAAGATCGAACTCGATTCCATGCCGACCGAGATCGACCAGATCGAGCGCGAGATCCTCCAGCTCGAAATGGAGAAGAAAGCGCTGGAGAAGGAGTCCGACAAAGCCAGCCAAGCCCGCCTCGACAAGGTCAAGGAGGAGCAGGCGAATCTCAAGGAGCAGTCCGCCGCACTCATGGGCCAGTGGCGCAATGAGAAGGACATCATCGACCAGGTGCGCCAGGCGCAAGGGGAGATCGATGCCCTCAAGACCGAGGCCGAACAGGCCCAGCGCATCGGCGATCTGACCCGCGCCTCCGAGATCACCTACGGTCGTCTCCCGGAAGCACAGAGCCATCTGGAAGCGGCGAAGGAACGCCTGTCCGAGCTCCAGAAGAGCGGCGGCATTCTTAAGGAAGAGGTTACGGAGGAAGACATCGCCCGCGTCGTTTCCACTTGGACCGGCATTCCCGTCTCACGCTTGCAAGAGGGCGAGAAGGAAAAGCTCGTGCACATGGAGCAGCGTCTCGGCGAGCGGGTGATCGGCCAGAAAAAGGCGATCAAGGCGGTGTCGAACGCCGTGCGCCGTGCCCGTGCCGGCCTGCAGGATGAGAATCGCCCGATCGGCTCCTTCCTCTTCCTAGGTCCCACCGGTGTCGGTAAGACCGAGCTATCGAAGGCTCTCGCCGAGTTCCTCTTCGATGACGAGCACGCCATGGTCCGCATCGACATGTCGGAATACATGGAGAAGCACAGCGTCTCGCGCCTGATTGGAGCTCCTCCGGGCTACGTCGGCTACGATGAAGGCGGCCAGCTCTCCGAGCACGTGCGGCGGAAGCCCTACTCGGTCGTCCTCTTCGATGAGATCGAGAAGGCTCACACGGACGTCTTCAACGTGCTCCTGCAGGTGCTCGACGATGGTCGCATCACCGATGGCCAAGGCCGCACCGTGGACTTCCGTAACACGGTCCTCATCATGACCTCGAACATCGGCAGCCAGTTCATCCTTGATGAGGAGAATGCCGAGCAGCGCGAGGCCAAGGTTACCGATGCCCTGCGCAAGCACTTCCGCCCCGAGTTCCTCAACCGGATTGACGAGACCATCATCTTCGACCGCCTCAAGCGCGAGGAACTCACCACCATCGTCGATATCCAGCTTGACCGGGTCCGCAAGCGCCTCGCCAAGCAAGGCCTCGCGCTGGCCCTCACCGAGCAAGCGAAGGAGTACATCGGCAATCAAGGCTACGACCCCGTCTACGGTGCCCGGCCGCTCAAGCGTGCGATCCAGCATCACCTGCTGGACCCGCTCTCGCTCGACCTGCTCGATGGCAAATTCAAGGAAGGGGACCTGATCACCGCGGACGTCCAAGGGGGCATGGTGGTCTTCGGCACCTGATCAAGAAATCTCCGGATCGCGCACCACGGCGCGGTCCGGAGCGACTTCTTCCAAGGGGGCTGATCAGCGGTCGCCCCGGCCCGCTTTTGGGGAATAGCGGATCTGCGCTTTCTCCAGTGCGAGCTTGATCTCCTCGATCAAATCCGCCGGGGTCCGCCCGTCGAGCAAGAGCTCCAGATCTTCGACATGCAGCTGCTCCGGGCTGCCCTTGTAGGGCCAGGCGGGAGCCGATGGCGGCTTCATCGTCGCCGGATACTGGCAGCGACCATCCGGCAGTACGGTCACCTCGGGATGCCGTTTGAAGGCTTCCACGTCTTCGTTGTAGCGCTCGCCCTTCTTGATGTGCTCCTCCAGCCGCTCGCTGTTTTTCACGCAGGCGGAGATGAACCGCTGCAGGCGCGCCGCATCTCCCGCACCGTCGAAATGGATGAAGTAGTAGGTGAGCAGCAGGCCTGCCTCATAGAGCGAGAGAATCTCCTCCTGAAGTCCCATGGTAGTCTGCCCCGTGCGCCCGGTGATCACAGGCCCGAACCGATCCGGCCGGCTCGGAGGGGAGGGGCTTGTTTCGATCCCGCCTCGATCCCAAGTCTCGCGGGACATCGTCAGCGTCTTCAGCAGATCGAAGTTCCTCTGCTGCGAGTGGTGCTCCTTCAGCGCGGCGAGATGGGAGCCAGGGCTGAAGGTTCCGATCTTCATCGGCATCAGCTCCATGTATTCGGCACAGCCCTCCGCCAGCCAGGTCGGCATGGCCATCAGCGCATCGTCCATGAGCATGTGGGTCAGCTCGTGGATCAGGGTCTTGGTCGAGTATTCCTCGCTACGCTGCCAGCCGGACGGAGTTTCCTTCAGGCCGAGCGTCTCGAAGGGCACCATGAAAACTTTCTTCTGAAGCAGATACACGCCCGCGCTTTGCGGTGGTCCGCCGGCTTTGATGTAGGACTCGCGGTTCGCGTAGAGCTCCGCCTTGAAGCGCTCGCCCTTCGGTGGCTTCGCGAGGATGCCCCAGGGGGATGCCTTCAGCAGCGAATAGGTGGTTTCGAACATCCGTGCGATATCCCGCGCCGGCGTCTGGGCCAGCTCGGCCTCGGACACGAATTCAAAATGCGGGCTGTGATAGACATAGCGCCCGTCCGAGGAGACTAGCCGCACGTCGGCATCCGCGATCCCCATCTTGATGTCGTTGGGCCACTTGCTCCATGGCTTGGGCAAGCGCCACCCGGTCTCCACGATGAATGCCTGATCCTTCGCCGAGAGGCGGGTGAACGGCACTTTCGCCGGCTTGCCGCTGGCCGCCAGTTGCACCGTCACCGATTGGTCGTCGATCCCGAGCATCCGCCCCGAGAGCGTCTTGCCGTCGGCGCTGGTCCAGTCGCGCACTTGGCTTCCGGCACCGGGGATTTCCGCGCTTGCCAGGCATGCCCCCAGCGCCAGCAGGAGGATTGTTCTCGGGAGGATGTACATCTCGCGACTTATCGGCTCAGATAGGCGAGCGAGTCAAGACCACTGCCCACTGTTAGGGCCGCCCGGAACTTCCGACGTCACCCGTCCGACACCGGACACGGCTCGATCTCTATGCCTGAGGACAACAAAACCCGGTCCGGCGAACCGGACCGGGCTTTGAAACCCATGGATACCCAAACTCTTACTGCACCCGGGCGCGGATGAACTCGCGCGGATCACCCACCACGGAGCCCGGGCTGCGGAAGGTGCGATACACCCAGCCGGCGCCGCTCAAGGCGGGGAGGTCTGCCTGGATGGCCGTGGCATCTGCACCGGTCACTTCATCCACATCCAGCGTCCAGGGGCCGAGGTTGTCGCTGGCCTCTACCGTGTAGGTCACGCCGTCACCCGTCGCGGTGAGGAAGGTGCCACCGCTGAAGGCTCCCACCGCGCTGCGTACCGGCAGGGTCAGCGTGAGGACTTGCTGGCCTCCCACCGAAGCCACTTTTACCACGATCTTGCCACCGGTCGCTCCGGAGAGCGGGTTGCCGTCGAGCGCGAACTCGCCCAGGTTGTCGAGCCCGTCTTGGTCAGGGTTGTCAGCCGGGTCATCGTTCGCGGCGGTCAGGCCTTTGTCCGCTGCCCAGGTTTCAAAAGGCGTGGCACTGCCGCTGCTGGTGACGTTCAGGCGCCCCGTACCCGTGATGAAGGCGGTCTCAAATTGGGCACCGGAGCCCAAGGCACCGTAGACGCCCACTGCCTGTGCCGCGCCGTTGATGAACAGTTTCGCCACCGTGTCCGTTTCAGGATGGAACAGATCCAGCTTCCCGGTCCCCGAGATGCGGATGGCCGAGCCATCGTTGAAGTTCGGCAGGGTGTGCGAGAGCGTGCCGTTCGTGATGATGGTGTCGCCGCTGTAGGTGTTCGCGCCGCCCAGGAAGGTCAGCGCAGGTCCCGAATGGGTGAGGGAACCTGTGCCCGAGATGTTGTTATTGAAGACGAACTCCGTCACTCCTTCAGCCAGGCTCCGGTTGATCACCAGCGCCGCGTTGTTGATCACATCGGTGGTGCTGAGATTGCCGGTGGTGCCGCCATTGCCGACCTGCACGATGCCCGCGCTGATCGTGGTCGTCTGGAGATAAGCGTTGTCGTTGCTCAGGATTAGTGTCCCGGCCCCTGCCTTGGTGAGCGTCGCGGTGGATGCGGCACCGCTCAAGATCCCGCTGAACTCCGTGACCGCGTTGTTCACCGTGAAAGTCTTCGCCGCACCTCCCGTGGCGACCGCCCCGGTGAAGAGCAGATTACCCGTGGTAGCTGTTCCGAATACTGCCGGGTTGCTGAAGGAGATCGGGTTCGTGATCGTCCGCGGGCTCGCATCGGAGGACTGGAGTCCGCCGCCGCGCAGGTCGATCAGGCCCACGCCGAAGACAGTGTCATTGGAGCCTGCGGCGAGCATGCCACCTCCGACCCGGGTGATCCCGGTGTAGGTATTGGCACCGGTCAGGGTCACCGTGTTGGCTCCCACCTTGCTCACTGCCCCGGGATCGGCGCCGTTGGCCGGCGGGCCCGCGCCGTTGATCACGTTGGTGATGGTTACGTCGTCGGAGCGGTTGATGATCAGACCGGAGGTGGTCGTGACCAGCTCCACCGGATTGGTATTGATCGCCCCGGTGGTGCCACCGCTGCCGAGCTGCAGGAAGCCGTTCGAGATCGTCGTGTTGCCGGTGTGACCCGAAGTCGTCGCGAGTGTTAGCGTGCCGGTGCCGTTCTTGATCAGCGGACGGCTGCCGCCGCTTTCCGCAAGCGTGCCGCTGATCACGATGGGCTGACCATTGGTGTCGATCGCCGCGTTGGCACCGGCGAGGGTGATCGTGCCGGTCCATGTCCCCGTGCCCCCGCCTTGGTTGTGCAGCGTGCCACCCGCATTCAGCGTCACCGGCGTGGCGATGCTGCGGTTGCCGAAGGTGCCTGCCCGGGCGCCGGTATTGACTGTGACCGTGCCGGTGGCACCGCCGAAGGCGTTGTCGGTATCTTCCGCCCAGATGCTACCGGCATTGCCCACGATGTTGATCGGCGTGCCACTCGCATTGCCCCGGAAACCGACGCCTTCCGCGTTGGTGACTGTGAGGGTGTGGCCGTTGCCGGTGATCGTCCCGAAGCCCGCCGTGTTCGCGGAGCCGATGTCGATTCGGGTGGCTCCGCTGATCGTGGCATTGCCGGTGAGGACCAGGCTCTTCACGCCCGCATTCGATTGGACCGACACGCCCGTGTTCACCAGCGCTCCCGCATTCGCAGGCGCAGGGCCGGTTCCGGCGATCGTGTAGGTGTAGCCGCCCGTGGCGACGGTGCCCGGCGTTTGTCCATTGATGTCGACCTGTGCACCGCTGGCCACGGTGATGCCGGAGGTCTGCCCGAAGCCATCGCGGCTGCCCATCCGCAGGATCCCCGCGTTGACCGCGATCGGGCCGGTGAAGTTTTGGCCGTTCGCACCGCCCAGGATCACTACGCCGGCGTTGTTCTTGGTGATCGCCGCTCCGCCGGAGATGAACCCCGTGCCGGTACCCGAAAGGAGGTAGTCGCTACCCGCCTCGTTCTGGAACAGGATGCTCCGCGGACTGACCGTGGCGGTCATGTTCACGAACTTTGTCGTCGCGACGTTCGGGAAGGTCACCGCATCCACCTGGAAGAACTTGTCCGAGGTGCCGCTCCAGTTGGCCGTGGCGTTCACATCCCAGTTGCCGCTCAGGTTACCCGTCCATGTTACGGCACCCGCGTTGATGCTCAGGTCGATCTTCTTGCCTGCCGTGTCATTGGTGAAGGTGAAGCCGCGATAGGCCCCCGTTCCGCCCGCCAGCGTGAGGTTGGTTTCATCGCCCGTCAGGAAGCCGGAGTAGCTCAGCACCTTGAAGGGAGTGTTGATCGGAACCGCCCCTTGCACCGCCACCGTGGAGGTGCCGCTCAGGAACAGGTCCAGATTCGCATGCATGCTGTTCGCGGTGGAAGGAGCCACGGTGAGGTTCACCGAGGAAAGATCGACATTTCCCGTCACCACCGGTTCGCCGATCACCGTTCCGGTGCTGCCATTGAGGTTCCCCCCGACCGCGCCGTTGACGGTGGCCGTTCCGCCTTGCACGTTCACGGTTCCCGCGATGGCTCCGTTCAGGGTCATCGTGCCGGTCGTGATCGCGGCATCGCCATTGATGGCTCCCGCCACCGTGGCGGTTCCGCCGGTTACCGACACGCTTCCGGCCACCGACGAAGAAGCCGTGGCCGTGCCTCCGCTCACCGTCAGGCCGCCCCCGAAGGCATTCGAGATATTGAGCGTTCCGGCGGTGTTGGTGAAGGTTCCGAGGAAGCCCGAGGTATCTCCGGTGAGATTGAGAATGCTGCCACCAGCGCGGGTGACGGAAGGATTCCCGCTCACGGT
This sequence comes from Luteolibacter rhizosphaerae, assembly GCF_025950095.1. Classification (NCBI taxonomy): domain Bacteria; kingdom Pseudomonadati; phylum Verrucomicrobiota; class Verrucomicrobiia; order Verrucomicrobiales; family Verrucomicrobiaceae; genus Neoluteolibacter; species Neoluteolibacter rhizosphaerae. Next base: position 50,230 of record NZ_JAPDDR010000015.1, read on the forward strand.
CCCTGCGAGGGTAAAGTTCCGCGAAACGGTGAACGAATGGGATCCGTTGAAGGTGAAACTATTGTTGATCGTCGTGTTGTCGGTGTTACCGCCGAATACGAGCGAGGCGCTATCGTTCAAGATCACCGGGCGGGTGATGTTGAAGGTGCCGGAGTTGCGCGAGAATAGCAGGGCGCTACTGCCGTTGGCCGTGATGTTTCCGGTGCCTCCGATCACCAGCGGCTGGTTGCCCCCGGCGTTGAATTTGAGTGTGCCCGTGCTGGCAATGAAGTTGCCCGCTCCCGTAATGTTGAAGCCGAGGATCACGAGCTGCCCCACACCGTCCTTGGTGAGGTTGCCATTCATCGTGAGATTCCCGCTGGGCACCGTGGCGGCCGTGTCGTTCACGCCGCGAAGGAACATGCCCCGGTCGGTCACGACATCGCCCGCCGCGCCAGCGATCGTGAAGTTCTGGTCTTGGGCAATGGTGAAGTTACCTCGGAAAGTGGGCCCGACGGCTCCAAAATTTCCGTTCGCCGTTACCCCTTCCCGCAGGGTCAGGACATTCGCGTTCGTCTGGAGGGCGAATGCCGCGGTCCGGAGCCCGTCCGTTCCGAACAGGATATTATCCACCGTGTGGTTCGCATCCACATTGAGCGCGTTGCCCGTGGTGGTGGTGGCGAGAACGATGTCGCTGGGATCGGTGGGAACGACTCCGCCGCTCCAGTTGGCTCCGGTACTCCAGAGGTTGGTTCCGCCACCGTTGTAGGTGGCCTGTCCCGATGCGATGATCGGGGTAAGTAGATAGCCGGCAGGGAGGGTCAGGGCTAGAAGCCGCTGATTCAGGCGGTGCGATGTCATTGGGTTTGTCGGACGAGGGTTTAGCGACCGGGGTCTCCTGAAACGGAAGGGCCCAAGATCTCTAAAGTTGTCTGACAAATGCGTCTTTAGGTCAAGATGCTTGAGGGAAATTGATGAAAATGTATTACAGCAGGCGGTAACGTGAAATCGCAGTTGTAATACAACATGCTGATCTTGTTAAAGTTGGGAGAAGACGGTGTCGCCGAAAGGTGCGGGATTCGGTAGGGACCCCGTCCACTCCCTCTTTAGGGTTAATCCTCCTATCGGGGATAAAGAAGATAAGGATGCCGGGCCTTGAGAAAGGCTGGCAGATTCCGATCTCTTACCGGTTTCAGCGCCTCGATGGACTTCCCCTCGCGGATACCTTTCAAGGTCTCTTCGTCGCCTAGCAGGAGCTTCATCTTCTCGAGCCCGAGGCTTTCGCCATGGAAGCCTTGGAGCGTGGTCGCCAGTAACAGCCCGAGATCCGCCGCACGGAAGCGGTCGCGGTTGGTGAGCAGGATCTTCACCCCCCGGCATTCCTCGCCTGCGAAGACGCTGCCGGCGGGCGTGAAACGCGCCGGGATGAAACGGACTCCGTCCAATCCCGCGCGGTTGAGCTCCGCCGCGAACTTCAGTTCATCGATGTAAGGCGCACCGAAGATCTCGAAGGGGGTCTCCGTTCCGCGGCCGACGCTCACCTTGCAAAACTCCAGCAGTCCCACTCCCGGATATAAGGTCGCCGCGGTGAGCCCCCGCATGTTGGGCGAGGGATTCTGCCAAGGCTGCCCGCTGCGGTCGAACCAGCGCAGCGGCGATCCACCCTCGCAGCGGATCACGCTCAGATCGGTTCCGAACTTCCGCTCCGCGTTGATCAGGCGTGCCAGCTCTCCTGTCGTCATGCCGTGGCGCAGGGGGATCTCGTGCGTGGCCACGAAGGTCCGTTCGGTGCTCAGTACGGGCCCTTCCACCTCGGGCCCGATCGGGTTCACCCGGTCCAGCACGATGAAGCGGATCTTCGCCTTGCCCGCCGCCTCCAGGCAGTTCGCCATGGTGGAGGTGTAGGTGTAGAAGCGGCAGCCGATGTCCTGGATGTCGAACACCAAGGTATCGATGTCCTCGAGTTGCTCGGGCGCCGGAGTACGACGCTCGCCGTACAAACTGTAGACCGGCAGCCCGGTCTTCTCGTCCGTGGTATCGCCGATGCCCTCGCGGTCAAGATCCCCGCGGATCCCGTGCTCCGGACTGAAGAGCGCCACCAGCTTCACCTCCGCCGCCTTGTGGAGCAGGTCGATCGTCGTGTTCCTCTCGCGATCGATCCCGGTGTGGTTGGTGATCAGCCCGACATTCCGGCCCCGCAATTGCCGGAAGCCATCCCGCTTCAGCACGTCGATGCCGTTCAAGACCACTTCCTCGTTCTTCGGCGGAGCTGCCGCCACCCGCACCGCATCCGGCGGCAAAGCTCCCGGCACCTTGGCGAAGTTGAAGTCCGGAATCGCCAGTGCCGCCAAAGTCCCCAGCTCCCGCTGCAAGGCCACCACGCCGCCCCTCTCGTCTGGGTGGTTCCGGTTGGACAGGAAGATCACCGTCGTCTTTGAAAACGGATCGATCCACAGCCGCGTCCCGGTCCAGCCCGTGTGCCCGTAGCTGCCGATCGGGAACCACTCACCCCGCGGACCCGCATACGGTGAATCGATATCCCACCCGAATCCCCGCCGCGGCAGCCCCGCGGGCGACTGCACCGAAGTCATCGCCGCCACCGTCTCGGCACGGAAAACCCGCACCCCGTCGAGCTCGCCACCCGCCAGCATCATCCGCGAAAAGCGCCCTAGGTCCGCCGCCGTCGTGAATAGCCCCGCATGTCCTGCCACGCCGCCCATCCGCCGCGCCGTCGGATCATGCACGATCCCCCGCAGCACCGTCCCGTCCTTCAGCACCTCGGTGGGCGCCACCCGCGCATCGCCGGAGCGGGGCAGGGGAACCGTGGGATCAAAGGGCCGGAAACCGCTATCCTTCATCCCCAGCGGCCCGAAGATCTCATTCCCGCAGAACTCATCCAGACCCGTTCCCGCCACCCGCTCCACCGTCAGGCCCAGCAGGATGAAATTGATATCGCTGTAACAATACGAGCTGCCCGGCTCAGCGGTCGGCTTCTCCCCGCAGGCCTTCCTCAGCGCCGCCTCCTTGCCCTTCCAATCGCCATTGGGCGAAAGCCCCGGCCGCATCCCCGAGCTATGGGTCAGCACCTGCCGCAGCGTGATCCGCTCCTTACCCTCGCCCTTGAACTCCGGCAGATAGCGGCTCACCGGGGCCTCCAGATCCAGCTTCCCCATCTCCACCAGCTTCATAACCGCGGACGTCGTCGCCACCACCTTGGTCAGCGAGGCCGCATCGAAGACCGTGTCCTCCCTCATGACCTCGCGCTCCGGCACGATCGCCTTCGACCCGTACGCCTTCTGATAGACCTTGCCCTCCCGCTCCATCAGGAACACCGCCCCCGGCGTCCTCGCATCCGTGACCGCCTGCCCGATCGCATCGTCGATGGCACGCAAACCTTCTTCGCGGAAATCGCCCGCAGCCATCAGCAGCGGGGCGGCGAGCAATCCAAGGGTGGCAAAAATATAGCTACGGATCATGGGTCGGTCCTTCGGGCCGCAGGGATACGTGCCCGATCCCGCATTTGCTGCATCATCCTCGATTCCGGCGCGAGTTCCAGCTTGGCACCCGCCTCTTTTCCCGTCGCACTCCCGCCATGCGCATCATCGGCATCGGCATCGACGTGGTGGAAGTGGAGCGGATCGGCTCCTCCATGGCCGAATTCGGCGAGCGCTTCGCCACCCGCATCTTCACCCCCGCCGAGCGTGCCTACTGCGATGCCCAGCGCCGCCCGGAGATCCACTACGCCGCCCGCTTCGCAGCCAAGGAAGCCGTCGCCAAGGCCTTCGGCACCGGCATCGGCAAGGAACTCGGCTGGCTCGACATGGAAATCGTCCGCCGGGAAAGCGGCGAGCCCGCCCTCGTCCTCAGCGGGGCAGGGAAGGCCTACGCCGAGGCGAAGGGCATCGGCGAAATCAAGATCAGCCTCAGCCACGCCCAGCACTACGCCGCGGCAAACGCAGTGGCCCTGGGCGTATAAACGAAGAGGACGCCCTCAGGCGCCCTCTTGAGAATCGGTTGCCAAGTTCGTCTTACTTGGCTTCCGAAGTGATCTGCACCTTCAGTGCGTTCTTCTGGCCCAGATACTTCTTGGCAATCTCGCTCAGCTCCTTCGGCGTGATCGAGGCCACATCCGCATCGCGCCCGCGGATCAAGTCCAGTCGCTCCGGCTGCTCCTGCGATTGCGAAAGCACCGTGACCAGCCAGTAACTGTTGTCCCGCTTGCTCTTCTCGATCTGCGCCAGGATCGGCTTGCGCGCGCGGTCGAGCTCGTCCTCGTCCGTGCCCTTTTCCGCCAGCTCCGCACCCAGGGTCACAGCCACCTCCGCGAGCCGCTTCGTGTCCTCCGGCTTGCCCACGGATTCGGAGGCCAGGAAGCCATAGCCCTCCAGCCCCTCGGAGCCATCCGGACCCGCATTCGGGCTATAGGATGCCCCCAGCTTCTCGCGGATCTCCTTGCGCAGGCGATCGCTGAAGATCTCGCCCAAGATGTTCAAGCGGCGGAAGAGCTTGGTGTTATTCCGCCAGCCTTCCGTCTTCCACACCACCAGCGCCGTCCCTTGCGGGATCTTGCTATCATAAGTGAAGCTCTTCTCGGCCGGAGCCTTCGGGAAATTCACCTTGCGCGCGGCAGGCAGCGCCGGCTTCTCCGTCTCGCGCGGGCCCAGCGCGCCGAAGGTCTTCAGCACCAGCGGCAGCATCGTGCTCTCGTCGAAGTCACCCACGATGCTCAGTTCCAGATAGCCCTTCGTCAGCGCGGGGGTCAGCCACTTGCGGGCATCCTCCAGCGTGTAGGAGGAGAGCTTGGACTCTTCCGGCAGAGTCCAGCGGAAGTCACCGCCGTGCAGCCAGGATTCCATCTCCATCTGCGCACCCATCGGCGTGTGCCGCACCTGCTGATAGATCTCCGGGATGCCCTTGCGGAACTGCACCAGCGCCTCCTCGCGGAAACCCGGGTCGGTCATCGCCGCACACATCAGTTGCAGCTGCAGCTCCAGATCTTCCGGCGTGGTGCGACCGGAAAGCGTGAAGGCATCGTCGGAAATCGCGAAGCCGCCACCCGTCACATTCCGCCCCGCCAGGATCTGCTGCAGGTCGTCGTTGGAATGCTTCCCGAGACCGCCCGCATTGAAGACACTCGCGGCGAAAAAATCGAATCCCGGCATGTCCTTCGGCTGGGTCAGCTTGCCCGATCCGATCCGCGCCAGCAGCCGCACGCTGCCCTTCTCGAAGTCGGTCTTCTTGAAGTTCAGCCGCACCCCGTTCGAAAGCATGCACTGGATCAAGCCCGGGTCCGCGATCTCCTTGCGCGTCTTCACCGTGCCCGGCGTGCCGAATTCGCTGTAAGCGAAGGGAATCACCCGCTTCTGCTCCGGCGCTTCCACTTCCTTGCTACGGGACTCCTCGTAGATCGAGGTCAGCGTGCTCAGCGCATTGTCCGGCTCTTCCTTGGTCGTCAGCACCAGGTGGAAGCCCTTGTCCGCCCAGAACTCGCGGAAGGCCGCGTGGCAGGTCTCCGGCGTGGCCGTGTCCAGCCCGCCCTTGATTACCTCCAGGTTCATCTCCGGAGTCGAGAAAACCGAACCATCGCTGATCGAGCGCGCGATCCCCGTCGCCAGTCCCTCGGACTTGCGGCTTGGCGCGGTCTTCACCGCCTGTTGATAGGCATTCAGCAGGTTCGCCTTGGCCTCGGAGATCTCTGCATCGGTGAAGCCGAATTCCAGCACCCGGCGGTATTCCTGCTCCAGCACCGGCAGCGCTTCCTGCCAGCGGTCTTCCGCCACCGCCACATCCAGCGAGCCGACTTCCACGTGATTGAAGAGCTCGTCGCGGCTCGCGCTACCACCGGTGATGGGGGAGCCCTCGGTCTTCGCGATCCGCTCGAAGCGGCGGGCCAGCGCGGTTTGCGCCAGCTCCAGCGGCAGCTTGGAGAGACGCCGCGTCCGCGTGTCCGGCACCGGGCTGAAGGGCTGCACGAAGGTGAAGCCCAGCGAGGTGGCCGGCACTTCCTTGTCGGAGAAGACCGCCGCCTTCACACCTTCCACCGGTGTGATCTTGCCCAAGTCCGGCTCTTTGCCGGGCTCCGCCGGGTTCGCCAAGCTGCTGAAGTTCTCCTTGATCAGCCCCTCGAATTTCGCCGCATCCACGTCGCCCACCACGATGAAGGTCATCCGCTCCGGCGTGTAGTAGCGGGTGTAGTAGTCCACGAAGCGCTCGCGCGGCGCGCTCTTGATCACCTCTTCCTCACCGATCGGGAAGCGCTTCGGCAGCAGGGATTCCGGCAGCAGTTCGTCGAATTGCTGCTGCATCAGCCGCATCCCCACGCTGTCGCGGGTCGTCTTCTCGGATAGGATCACCCCGCGCTCCTTGTCGATCTCCTCCGGGTCCAGCTTCGCCCCGTCACCGAAGTCGCGCATCACCGTGAAGCCCAGCCCCAGCATCTCGTCGGTCAGGCTCGGCAGGTCCAGCATGTAGACCGTCTCGTTGAAGGAAGTGTAGGCATTCACGTGGGCCCCGAAGCCGATTCCCAGGTGCTGCATCTTCGGGATCAGGTCATCCGGCGTGAAGTGCTTGGTGCCGTTGAAGACCATGTGCTCCAGGAAGTGCGCTAGTCCCCGCTGGTCCTCCGCCTCCATCAGCGACCCCGTCGCGATGTGCAGGCGCAGAGAAACCCGGCCCGGCGGCTCGCTGTTCGGGTAGATCATGTAGCGCAGCCCGTTCGGCAGCTTGCCGAAGACCGCCTTCGGGTCCGCCGGGATGTCGCTCTGCTCCTGCGGCCAGGTCTTCGGTTCCGCCTCGGCCACGGAGGTATCCGTCTTCGCCACCTCCGGCGGCGGCGGTTTCACCGCTTCCTCCGTCTTCGGCACCTCGGGGGCAGGGGCCTCCGCTGGCGCGGCTGCTTCCGCTGGCGGCGGGGCCGGTTTCGGCGCCTCCGGGGCACGGATCAGGAAAAATGCCGCCACTGCGGCTAGGAGCAGGCTCAGGATGATAGGAGCGGGGTTCCGCATGGCATGAAGCTGGCTTGACGCTGCCGGGATTGGCAACGGGGAAGCGTCGCCGCATTCAGAGAATTTTTCCAACAATCGGTGTTGCAAAATTTCGTGCGCCGTGGTGCTTTCGCGGCCCGCCGCTCCGGCGGGAACACAATAACAGGAAACGCGCGCGTGGCGGAATTGGTAGACGCGCTAGATTCAGGTTCTAGTGAGAGCAATCTCGTGGAGGTTCGAGTCCTCTCGCGCGTATTCCGTTGATGATAAAAGCCCGGCAAACCGCCGGGCTTTTGCTTTTCGGGGTGATGGGCCCCGAAGACAAAAGGCCGGACCCCATCGGGATCCGGCCCGCAAATCTCACGCCGATCGGTCGATCGATCTTCACGCCCGGCGCCGCCGGAGCAGACCCGCCAGTCCCAAAACCCCGAGCAAGGCTGCCGATGGTTCCGGCACCGAAGAGAAGGTGATCGTATCCAGACCGAAGTCGTTTCCGGCCGAGACGTCCTGCGAGTTGAAGATGCTCAGATCCGCCGTCGTCGAATCAGCCTGCCAACGATAGGTGAATTGCTGCCACCCGGTCGCCCCCGTGTAGGTCGCCGTCCCGGGATTGGTCACCCCGTCCACCACCAGCGAGCTCAGCGACACCCCGTTGATCTGGGCCGTCAGCTGGGCGGGAGCGATGTTGTTGATTCCCGCCAGATAGAAGGAGAACTCGTAAATCTCACCCACCTCCACGGTGATGGTCTGGCTGCTATTGGTTCCCCAAACTTCGCCCGCCGGAATGGTCCCGAGCGTGTTCGTGTGGAGAAAGTAGCTCGCGCTGTGCGCGACCAGCGGTCCTGCCTGTGTGAGCAGGCGACCGTTGAGATTGGCGTTTCCTCCCAGGCTGGCGCCGGTCGGAGTTCCGCTGATCCCGTCGTAAACGGGAGCCGCATCATAAAACACCGTGCTGTTCGGCACGTCGTCGAACGTGTCGAAGTTCTGGGTGTAGATCACCGCACCGGAACTCGCCGATATCAGGCAAGTCATGCTAACGGCGCGAATGGCTAATGCTTGGGGCAGGCTAAGGGTGAAGTTCACAGCACTCCGATATTTTGGAGCGATGGAATGTCAGTCAAGATCACCCTGCAATCTTGCAAAATTTGCAGGGTGAGCAGTTAGAGTCATAGGCCTATCCCGTTAAGGACTCATTGCGGATGAGGGGATCCCCGGTAGGCATCAGGCCGGTTTACCACGGACGATACGGATTCAACAAATTGCACGGATGAATTCCCACGATGGATCCACCGGTTGAAGGCTTCTATTCCGGTCACCGTTCCTACGGATCTGAAATCCGTGCAATCCGTTGAATCCGTCGTCAATCGCGTTCCCTAGTCCTTAAAAGCATCGAGTGATGGGCGGGAATGGAGTGATATACCCGGGTCTCCTGTTAGTTCAATGCACCCGCCCGTGCCCGGAACTACTTCTTCACCAGCCAGATATTCCGGTAGCGCACTGGATTGCCGTGATCCTGTAGCAGGATCGGCCCGGGCTCGGCGTTGTCCTTGAGTACAGCTCCCCCCGTCGGACCCGGGAGTTCGAGCTCCTTGTGTACCACCACGCCGTTGTGTCGCACCGTCACCACCGCCTTCTTCTTTTTCTCGTCCTTGTTGAACTTCGCGGCGGTGAACTCGATGTCGTAGGTCTGCCAGCTCAGAGGCGGGAAGCACATGTTCACCGCCGGCTGCGCCGTCTGATAGATCCCCGCACACTCGTTGTCCTTTCCTTCCAGACCGAAGCTATCGAGCATCTGGATCTCGTATCGCCCCTGCAGGTAGAGGCCGCTGTTCCCGCGTGCCTGACCCTGTTCCTTCGGCATGTAGGGCAGCAGGAATTCGATGTGGAGCGTGAAGCTCTCGAAGGTCTCCGTCGTCTTCGCCCCCTGCATCAGCAGACCGTCGGAGCCCACCTTGTCTTTCTCGAAGAGGTTGGCCCCTTCGCCGAAGAGAATCACCGCACCCTTCGGCGGCTTCATGCCCAGGGTGGGGGACTCGCGATTCACGCGGGTCAGCTCCAGCGGCTTGCCGGAAGTTCCCTCCAGCACGAACTTGTTGCCATCCACCTCGCCCTTGAGGTCCGAGCTCTCGAACTTCACCGGACCGGAGCCTTCGCTGCGAGCCCCCTTGCCTTGTGTCACCGAGTTCCACTTGCCCTCCCAGCCCGCACCCGGCAGCCCGCGCTTGTAGGCCACCGCATCGAACCTCCCGTCACCGCGCGCGATCACCTGGATGCCCATGCCCTTCTGTCCTCCTTTACCCTCCAGCAGATACTCGCCCTGGATCTTGAAGTCCGGATCGGCCGCAGCCGCCTCCGCGTGCGAAGCATTTTGCGCCGAAAGGGTCGTCGCGATCAAAGGGAGGATAAACAGGGATGCCTTCATGTAATCAAAAGGCTCACAGGCCCCGCCGCGACATTCAAGCAGGAAGCCCGCCCCCCGAACTCCAGAGCCCCAAAGGGGCGACAATGAGAAAGCCCAGGGTAAGGAGCACCGCGACGCAACCCTGGGTACCCTCCGAAAAATGATTCGCGCCCTGAAGGGGCGCAAGGAGCTTGCGATCGTGAAGACACCTCCGCTCTCGGGCGGCAAGGCTGCGCTGTAAGAGCCTGCTTGCGATGTCCTGAGGGACACGATAGGGTGCATCCTTATGAAATCACTGCTCAAGAAATACACCATCCCCGTCGCAATCGTTGCGCTTCCGGGTGGAATCTTGGCTTTGACCTGGTGGATGAATGGCTGCGAGTCTGAGGATTCATGGCTTTACTACACCTCTTTCATGGCGGTGATCTGGAGCGGTTGGGAGGCGATCCCCAGAGAAAAACCCGGAGAGAGCTAAAGAGATGTCGGCACCTCCCGCGATCGGGTGGGCGATCCGCTGAGGTCGGTGCCAATGTGATCCGGCCCGCCAATTTATGTCGTGCCGCTATTTTGCCGCCGTGAAACTCGCCTGGCTTCTGAAGTGCCACGAGCCCTGTGGTTTATCAGCCGGAGTTGCCAGGCTACATGATCTCAATGCGCTCGAGTTGGAATCCCAAGCCGCCGGTCTGGTATTTCACGCCATGTTGCGCGGCGAACTGCGGGCCGCTCAAGCCGCTTCGCCTCATAGGCATGAGTCTGCGGCCGCAATATCAAGGGCGCGGTGCGTCGCACACGCTTGCTCCGCCGAGACAAGCCGGTTCGGAGAGCGGACTGAGCACGGGAACCACCAAGGGTAATCGCACCGCGGTTCAGACCACCCTTAAAGCAGGCGCTCACTTCTCCTCTAACCATTTTGCGTCTCTTTCGCGCCTTTTTGCGGCAGACAACTTTCTCCCGCCTCACCTCAAGGACTCAGTTTCAAAGCCCTACGCTCTGAAACAGCCGTTGGATCATCCATCTGCCCGGATCCTCACCCGAGATAACAAGCTCTTATGACTAGGAATGGATCTCTACTCCGGATCTAAGATTAGAGAATCATGAGTATGACTCGGAATCTTAATCCGCCGCTCATCTTTGGCAATCCACCGCCAGACAGGAGGGTCGGATGCGAGCCTACCGTGCGCCACTGTTTCAAATGTGCTGCCCGGAAGCTTCGTCGCCATCTTCCATGCCCGAGAATGAATCTACCTCCGTGGTCACCCACGGACCGCTGCTCCGCACCTTCCTGCGCTTCGTCATTCCGTCGGCCCTGAGCCTCACGGCCATCTCGACCACCAGCTTCGTCGATAGCGTCATTGTCGGCCGCTTCGTCGGTGCCGATGCCTTGGCGGCGGTGAGTCTGCTCATCCCGTACATCTCCTTCCTGTTCGGCATCGCGTTGATGTTCGCCGTCGGCGGCGCGGTCCGGGTCGCGAATTGCTTGGGGGCAAGGGACGACAAGGAGGCCTCGGAGATCTTCAGCTTGACCTTGGCTGCCGTGGTCCTGCTGAGCGCATCGGCTGCTCTCCTCGGGAATCTCTTCTCCGGCCCGCTCTTCCGCTTGTTAGGCGCGGACCAAGGCCTTGCCGCCTTGATGGGGCAATACTTCCCGGTCCTCTCGGTCGCGATGATCGTCCAACTCGGAACGCTCGTCCTCTACTACTTCGTTCGGGCCGACGACCGCCCCGGTTTGGGAACCAAGGCCCTGCTCACGGGGGCGCTCACGAATATCCTGATCGACTACCTCCTCGTCGCGCACTTGCGCATGGGCTTGCAGGGCTCCGCGTGGGGCACGCTGCTGGCGCAGCTCGTCCAGCTCGCCGTCCTTTCGAGCTATTTCCGCCACCCGCAGCGGCACCTGAGCCTCCATGTGGTGCGCGCCGGCTGGAACCGACTCTTCCGCACCGCCGGCAATGGCGCTTCGGAGTTCGTCAACGAGTTCTCCGTCGGGGCCGTGATCTTCACCATGAACTTCCTGCTCATGCGGCGCTACGGCACCGACGGCGTCGCCGCATGGGGCATCCTGAATGCCTTCATCTTCATCAGCCTGATGGTCTACTACGGGGTGGTGGACGCCATGCACGTCCTCTTCGGCCGCAATATGGGCGCCGGTCGCTGGGATCGCGTCCGCGGCTTCCTCGGTCTCGCCGCCGCCTTTGTCGGAACTCTCGCGATCTCCGTGACCCTCCTGCTCGTCATCGGCGGTGACCGCGCGATCGGCATTTTCCTCAGCGCTGAAGGCGCCGGGGCCGAGCGTCTCGCTCACGAGTTCGTTCGTTGGATGTGGCCGCTCTTTCTCGTCAGCGGCTTCAATGTGCTGATCTGCTCTTACCTCACCTCCCGCGAGAAGGCCTCTCTCTCGGCCACCATCGCCTTGTTGCGCACCCTGCTCCTTCCGATCGGCTTCGGCGTGGCACTCTCCTTTTTCATGCCGGACACGCCCGTGGTCACGGCCTTCGCCGTGGCCGAGTGGGTCACCTTTGCCGTGGCCCTCGTGTTTCTCTGGCGTCACCGCCCGCTGGCCGAGGAGACCGCGCCATCCCTCTGCCTCGATGACCTGACCGCCGGCAGCCATGATTGATTCCACCAAGCTTTCCGAAGCGACCCCGGAGGAGGAGATAGACGCCTTCGCCGAGCGTTCGGGCTTCGAGGCCATTGCCAATACCTACCTGCGTGAAGCCGACCCAGGCAGGTGGTTCCGTGCCGCTGCATGGATGACCCTGCGCGGTGATCGGGTGAAGATCATGGGACCATGGGTGCTTGAGCTGGAACTTTCGGACGGCTCTCTCCTGGCCCTCGATATCGCTTACCGCTCAACGGTAGGAAAACATCGGGTGGCCGCGGTGTTCTCGCGGGGTGGGGGAGTCGACAGTCTTGCCCCTCTTCCTCCCTTCCAAGCGGCACTTGCGCTGGTCTGCGAGATCTATCGGACGGCCCGGGAGGGTGCGGTCACTTCCATCCGTGAACTGGAGTTGACCGGTCGTCTGGTCGAAAGCTTCCAGTCCATGGCCATGGCCTTGCGACAGCGTTGCGACGAACCTTCGCTCCGTGAGAACGACTTTCTTGCCTCGGAGCAATCGCTGCTCCTCGGTCATTGGCTCCACCCGACACCCAAGAGCCGCCAGGGAATGGCGTGGTGGCAGCAAGACGACTGCGCCCCGGAGTTGAAGGGCGGTTTGAGGCTACACTTCTTCTCGGTCCGCCCGGATCTCGTCGCTCACGACTCCGCTGCCGGGATCAGTGCCATCGTGATCGCCGCGGAAGCCTTCGGGGATGATCTCCGGCACGGACCCACCTTCGGGGAAGTAGTGGTTCCCGTGCATCCGCTCCAAGCGGCATGGCTCCTTGCCCAACCGCACGTCCGCGAGGCGATCAATCTCGGCTGGATGCGTTACCTTGGGGAGCGTGGTGAAGTGTTTCACCCGACCTCTTCGGTGCGGACGCTCTTCCGCCGCTCGTCGGACTGGATGTTCAAGTTCTCGATCCCGGTGAAGATCACCAACTCGCTGCGACGGAACCGCACTCATGAGTTGAACGTGGGTGTGGTGATGACCCGGCTGATGCGCAAGCTCGAGTTCTTCACCCTCTACCCCTATTTCCATGTGCTCGATGATCCGGCCTTCATCACCGTGCGCCTGCCGGGCCATCGCGAGACCGGCTTCGAGACGATCATCCGTTCAAATCCTTTTCGGGACGGGCGGGGCCATGGGGTGATCTCGATCGCCGCGCTGACCCAGGATCCCCTGCCAGCTCCCCGCAAGGGCGATGCCATGACCAGTCGTTTGGCCGCGATCATCGACGATCTCGCTGACCTGGAGGGACGACCGCGTGCCGTCGTCGCCCGCGATTGGTTCGAGCAGTACTGGCAGTGCGCGATCGAGCCCTTGATCCTGCTCTTCGATCAGCACGGCATCGCGCTGGAGGCCCACCAGCAGAACAGCCTGCTCAATGTTCGCAACGGCTACCCGACGCACTACCACTTCCGGGACAACCAGGGCTTCTATCTCTCGAAGACCTGCCGCACGCAGTTGCTGCAGATCGAGGGCGGCGTGGCGGATCTGGAAGACTTGTTCTTCGAGGATGCGATGATCTTCCGCCGCTTCGGCTATTACCTGATCTTCAATCAACTCTTCTCCGTAATCTACCGCTTGGGGGCGGACGGCCATCTCTCGGAGTCGGAGGCGATCGCGCTCTGCCGTGGCTGGCTTGGCGAGCTTCACCCGCGGCTCGCAGGCCCCGGCAATGACTTCGTTGCCTACCTGCTGACCAAGCCCGCACTGGCCACCAAGGCCAACCTGCTAACCCGGGTCCGCGATGTCGATGAACTCGAGGCGGCTCAGGAGCTTGCCGTTTACGTGGATCTGCCGAATCCCTTCGCCGCTCACGCCGGGCGAGGGGAGTGCATCGGAAAGGGAGGTGAGCGATGAGCGCTGGAATTTTCACCGGTGGCGCTACCACCACCGCGGCAGTGCTTGAACCGCCAGCCGCACGGGTCTTCCGTCAATTGTTGGAAGCCTTGGTTTTCGAAGGGCTCATCCCGCTCGAGAAACTCCGCTTTGGTCCCGGCGACCGGGCCACTGGCTTCGCGCCGGTTGAGCTTGATGTCGGGCCTTGCTCGATCCGCTGCGAGGCCCGCATCGGGGCCTTTGACCGCTTCGAGATCCGCAAGCACTCGGCCGTCGAGTCGACATCCGGCGAACCGCTCGGCTTGAAAGCCGCGCTTGCGTTGCTGGATGCGATGAAAGCGGACCCGGAGCGGATCGCCGCGATCCAGGAGGAACTCCGCCATACCGTGCGGCTCTGCGAGTGGAACGAGATTCACCTCGGAGCCAGCACTTGGGAACGCCGCCACCTCTCCTACGAGGAGCTCGATCCGCGGCTTCACGAGGGCCACCCCTATCATCCCTGCTTCAAGTCCCGCATCGGCTTCTCGGAGGACGATCACGGGAACTACGGACCCGAGGCCGGGGCAAGCTTCAAGCTGGCATGGCTCGCCGTGAGCCGCGCGCACTTGGATCAGAAGCTTCCCTGCGATGAACATCGCTTCTTCACTTCCGAACTCGGCAAGGCGGCTTACAACGTCCTGTTAGAGCGCTCGCAGGCTGCGGGCTCCTCGTTCGAGACTCACGGCCTGCTACCCGTGCACCCCTGGCAGTGGCAGGCCATCGCGGACCGCTACCGCGCCGAAATCGATCGCGGGATCATTATCCCTCTGGGCTTCTGCGGCGATGACTATCGTGCCACTCAATCGCTGCGGACCCTGATGAACGACCGCGATCCTCGGAAGGCTCACTTGAAGCTGCCGATGTCGCTGGTCAATACCTCGTCCCTCCGCACCTTCGAGGCTCCGCTGGTCGCCTCCGCCCCCCGGATCTCCGATTGGCTATCGGAGCTCGTTGCGAGTGACCGCTTCTTCCGCAATTCGGCACCGCTTGTCATCCTGAAGGAGTATGCCGCCGCTCTCTATCATCCGGTCGATGCCGATGAGAGGAAAGAGGGCGAACTCGGCTGCATCTGGCGTGAGAGCGTTCATTCCGAGCTGCGCCCCGGCGAAGCCGCGCTTCCCTTCAATGCACTCTCCATGATCGAGGGCGACGGTCGTCCCTTTATCGATCCCTTGATCCGGCGCTTCGGCATCGAGCGCTGGCTCTGGCGCTTGCTCGAAGCCACCATCCCGCCGGTCTGGCGCTTGCTGGAACGGCATGGCATCGCGATTGAAGCCCATGCCCAGAACCTGATCCTCATCCATCAGGACGGCTGGCCGCTGCACCTCGCCGTCCGCGATTTCCACGAGAGCCTCGAACGCGTGCCCGGGGATCCGATCGAGTCCCTCCGCGAGTTGTTCATGGACACCGTCTTCATCTACAACCTCGTCGAACTCGAGCGCCTCCTCCGCCACGAATACGGATTCTCCGAAGCAACTTTCTGGGGAATGGCGGGCAGCTTCATGACCGGTGCCGGTCACCGCACACCTCGCCTGACCACCGAGTCTCTCATGCGCAAGAAGCTCTACGGCAGCCGCGCGGACGAGTTCCACCACGAGGTCGCCAACCCTTTTCACTCATACTGAATCATGCTGCACGTGGATGACCTATGTTACACCATGGAATACTTCGAACAGATCGAAGTGTCCTTCCAGTCCTGCGATGCCCTGACCCGCCCCGGCACCCGCGTCGCCGCCTGCCTCGACGACCCCGCCCTCCTCATCGCCCTCTGCCTCTACTGCCGGAGGTTGGGAATTTCCTTCTTCCCCCTTCCCACCGGCGCCCCCTTCGAAGCCGCCGTCCGGCAAGCGAAACGCGGCGGCAGCCACTGCCTCATCTACAAGTCTCTCGATCACCTCACCCTCCTCGAAAGCGGCGTTGAAGACCGCGGTGGCGCACTGATCCAAACGAGCTCCGGCACCACTGGAGTTCCGAAAGTGATCGCCCGTCCATGGAGCTCCATCGACCGAGAAGTGGCTGCTTACACCGAGCACTTCCGCGCTGCTGCAGGGATGACACCGCTGGTTGCCTGCCCCGTGAACCACTCCTACGGCTTGATCAGCGGAGTGCTGAGCGCCCTCCACCGCAAGAAGCAACCGGTAGTCCTGAGCAACCTCAATCCCAAGTATATCATCCGGAAGATGCTGGAGACCGAGAAGCCCTTGCTCTTCGCCTCACCGGTGCTGATCCACACCGTCTCCCTACTCTATCCGCGGGACCGGAAGCTTCATGCGGTGATGACGTCCGGCACCAATATTCGCCAGCCCCTGTTCGAGCATCTGAAGGAGCGGGCGGAGTTCGTTTTCCAGCAGTATGGTTGTTCGGAGGCGGGCTGTATCTCGGTGAGTGAGGATCCATCTGATCCCTCAGACATCGGGACGCCTTTGCCAGGGTTGATGTTTAGCGCGGGAAGAAGTGTTGATGGTCCGGAGGAGATCGTGGTGCACGGGGTGGAGGGGAAAATCCCAACCCGGGACCTGGGATACTTCGCGGCGGACGGTTCATTGAGGATCATGTCGCGTATAGACGACATGATCAATGTCGCGGGGGTGAACGTGTATCCGGTGGAGGTCGAGAATGTGGTGCTTGAACTGGCGGGGGTGGGTGACGCGGTGGTTTTCAAGCGGGAGAATGCACTCGGGCACACGCAGGTTTGGCTGCACTATGTGTCGGAGGGGAAGGTGACGCCGGAGCAGGTCAAGCAATGGTGTGCGACGGAGCTCACGCCCCACCAGAGGCCATTCAAGATCGAGGAGGTGGCGCAGATTCCGCGGCTTCCCAATGGCAAGGTCAACCGTCGCTCCCTGGCGCAAGACGCTCCATTGAACGTATGACCCACGAGGAAATTGTGGCGGCGATCTGCCGGACGCTTCGTGAGCGACTCGATCTCGCGTCGGGGATCGCGCTCGGTCCGGAGACGCGGCTTCAGGAGGATCTGGGGCTGGACTCGGTGAGCGCATTGAACCTGATCGTCGCGCTGGAACTCGAGTCCGGGCTGGAGATCCCGGAAACAGCGATCTTCAAGGAAGCCTTTGCCAGCATCGGAAGCCTTGCCGCCACCTTGGCGGGTATGCCCTTGGAGGAAGCGCCTTCAGTGGTGGAGTTTGAGGATATCAAGGTCCACTGCTTCATCAGCTGCCTGTGCGAGATCGTGAAAGCCTGCGATTTCACGGATCACCGGTCGTTCTACTTCGGCGTCTGGGATGCGGAGATCGTGGTCGACGAGAAGTGCCGGATCACGAATCACTCCGAGACCATCAACCACGATTTCTTCCGCGAGTGGTTCCAGCGGCTTTACGGGGTTGAAGTGAAAGCTTGGTATGAGGAGGCGAGGACGCGGTCGGAGAATGTAGCGCATCTGTTAGATCTGCTGGATGCGAAGTCGCCCGGGCAGCAGGTGATGGTGATGCTGGATCTCCATCATCTTCCCGAGCGCGAGAACCGTTTCAACAGGGATCCCTTCCCGCACTACGTGTTGTTGGAGAAGACGGACGATCCGGAGACGCTTTTCATGTCCGACCCGGACTTCCGCTGGGAGGGGCCGCTGCCTACGGAACGGGTGCTCCAGGCTATCGACCAGCCTTCGGTCCGCGGCGGGTTTATCTTCGATGCGGACGAGCTCGCTCCGGTCGATCCGGCCAGCATCGATGCTTACTTCGAAGCCTGCCTGATTCCCGACCGCAACCCGCTCACGGAGGCGATCCGCGGTTCGGTCGAAGCCCACCTTACCGGGCAGGCGGCGGAGGGACAGGCTCTGGCGCTTGCCGATCTCGAGCAGGCCGTGTTCGACATTCCGCTGCTTGCGATCCGGAAGTATGCCTACGAACACGGGTTGGCTTTCTTCTGGCGCGATCTTTCGCTCGAGGACGAGGAGTTCGAGCGCTGGTGCGAGGTCGTGGCCGAATTGGTGCAGGGATACACCCAGATCCAGTACCGCGCGATCAAGCTCTCAAGTTCGGCCGACGACAAGGTTGCCGGGGAAATCTTCCAACTTCTCGACCAGCAGGACGAGCGAGAGTTCCGCATCAAGGCGCGGCTCCGCGAGGTCCATGCG
This sequence comes from Luteolibacter rhizosphaerae, assembly GCF_025950095.1. Lineage (NCBI taxonomy): Bacteria > Pseudomonadati > Verrucomicrobiota > Verrucomicrobiia > Verrucomicrobiales > Verrucomicrobiaceae > Neoluteolibacter > Neoluteolibacter rhizosphaerae. Next base: position 68,167 of record NZ_JAPDDR010000015.1, read on the forward strand.
CAATGGAGAGCCGCGCGCCTCACGTGAGTTGCTCCCAAGAAAGCGAAGCCATCGAACCCATGAAAATTTCCATCTGTACGATCTCATTCCGCCACGAGCTGGTGTCCCTAACGGAGCTTGCCCGTTGGGCTGCGGAGAACCGTTTCGACGGCATCGAATTGTGGGGTGTCCATGCCCTTAACCTGGGAGAGTCGCTGGTTCCCTCCATCGATTCGGTTTGGTCGCAGGGAGTGAAGTTCTCCATGCTCAGCGACTATTTCGCGCTGCAAGGTGAGGAGGCCAAAGTATTACGCCGGGCGGAGCGCATGTTCCAGATCGCGCGGCAAACCGGTGTCAGCAAGGTCCGGACCTTCGCCGGTGGCCGGGCGAGCCAGGTGGTGGGCGGACATGAGCGAGCCGATGCCGCTCGGAGGCTGAATCATCTGTGCGAGACCGCGGCGGGGTACGGGCTGAAGCTCGTCGTCGAGATCCATCCGAACAGTTTGGCCGACACGCTGGAAAGCACGATCGACCTGATCGGGGAGGTGGATCATCCGGCCCTGCGGATCAACTTCGACGTCCTCCATGTTTGGGAATCGGGAGCGGATCCGCTGGGCGCGTTCCGCCAGCTGCAGCATTATGTGGCGCACTTTCACCTCAAGAACGTCCGCAGCCGCCGTGATCTGAACGTCTTCGAGCCCGCCAATGTGTATGCCGCCGCCGGTGATCGCGAGGGCATGACCCCCTTGTTTGAAGGAGCTTGCGATTACGAATCCTTCTTCAGGGAAGCCGGGCTCGGCGATGAAGCCGAAGCTTCACTGGAATGGTTCGGCCACGACGCGCGCGGGATCCTGAAGCACGACCGGCTCCGCCTTGCGGCCGCCTCCAAACCCGCGGTCCTAATCCCATCCTAAGATTTTTGCGGCCTGATCGTTCCGATCCCGGGCCGTTGCAAAGGGGCGTCCGCCTGCCCCGCGAAACGCTCTCCATAGACATGATACCAAAACGCACCAACCCCTCACCCGCCACGACGGTGGTCCTGCTCGGCTACGGTCTGGCGGCTTCCGGCTTTGCGGCCACTACCAGCGCGGAAGTAGTTCCAGCGGAATCCGATCCGAACCACCGGCTCGCCGAGATCGTGGTCACCGCCAACAATGAACCGATCCTTTATCAAGCCAAGATATCGTCGGCGGCCTTGTTTACCGATACCCCGCTGATCGAGACGCCGTTCAGCGTGAACGTCTACACCGAAGCACTGATCGAGGACCAGCGTGCCTTCACGCTCAAGGAAGTTCTGGAAAACGACCCGAGTGTCGCGGTCCAGATGCCCGGAGGTTTCTATGGGGTCCAGAACCTCGCGCTGCGGGGCTTCCAAGTGGACAACTTCAGCGGCTACCGGATCGACGGGCTCCCGACGATCCAGACGGTGTCGCCCTACCTGGACGACAAGTCCCGGGTGGAAGTCCTGAAAGGCCCCGCGGCCTTGCGCTACGGCTTCATGCCTCCGGGCGGTGCGATCAACCTCGTGCGCAAGCGTCCCACCCTCGATCTTTCAACGAGCCTGCAGTTCGACGTGGATACCTTCGGGAGAATGTATTCCCAGATGGATGTCAGCGACACCGTGGCGAGCGGGAAGTTCGGCTATCGCCTGGTGCTTGCCGGAGAGGAATTCGACAGCTTCTACGACAACGCCGGCGGCGATCGCCAGATGGGGTCGCTGTTCACCGAGTGGAAGCAGACGGAGGCGCTCACGATCTGGAGCGCGATCGGAGCGCAGCACCTGAACCGCAACGGCTACTATGGCCCGATGATCTCGGGTAACGGCTTGGTTTTCGACACCGGGATCAAGACCAATATCATGCAGGATTGGGCGCGCAACGAGCAGGAGATTTTCGACTCGGCGATCGGAGCGGACCTCGAAATCAACGAGGATTGGAAGCTGCGCACCTCCTTCAGCTATCAGGATAGCAGCCGTGAGTCGCAATTGAGCTACCCCTATGAGGTGTTGGACAACGGGGACCACACGGAAGGCGCGTTGCTCACCCACGGTCCCTTCGAGTGGGAGGCCTGGGGCGGTCATATCCACCTCGAAGGGAAATTCAACACCGGCAGCTTGGAGCACGAGATCGTCGTGGGTGCGCAGTACCGCGACTACGACAGCTACGGCGTGCGCAGCTTCCCGGACGTTGGTCCGAACAATCCCTTCACGCCGCGTCCTCTGCCGATCCCGGGTCCGGGAGGTCCTCGCGCGATCGACTTCGAGTATGCGGAGCTGGGTTTCTTCGCGACCGACACGATCAAATTCAGCGAGCAGTGGTCCGCGCTGCTGGGCGGCCGTTTCGGCCGCTATGAGAACACCTACCCGACCGATCCGGCCTCGAATGACAAGGTCGACGACTGGTCGCCGACGCTGGCGCTGATGTATGCTCCGATCGAGGAGGTGCACACCTATGTCACCTACACCAACGGCCTGCAGGATGGTGGATTCGCAAGCCGGACGGCGGCGAACGCCTTCGAACCCCTCGGTGTGCAGGAGTCCGAGCAGATCGAACTGGGCGTGAAGACGGAATGGTGTGACGGCCGCTTTCAGAGCGAGCTTGCCGTGTTCCAGATCGAGCGGGATGCCGCGCTGTTCGACCCGGTCACAAACGTCGAGGGTTTCAACGGCCTGCAACGCCATCGCGGCGTCGAGCTAGCTCTCAGGGGCCGTATTACCGAACAGTGGCAGGCGGGGATCGCAGCCATGTTGCTCGATGCGGAGATCGTAGAGGCGACGGCGTTTATTCCCGGTTCCGGTGTCGTGAGTCTGGACGGCATGACCCCGCAGTATGTTCCGGAGTATCAGGTCAACCTGTGGTCGGTGCTGGATATCCCGCAAGTTCCCGGATTGGCCTTGACCGCCGGCGTCCGCTTCGTGGACGGGCAGTATCTGGATCAGACCGAGCAGTTCGCGACGGACAGCTATTCGGTGGTGGACGTGGGTGCCCGCTACCAGTTCAACGCTGCCGATACCCATTGGACCCTGCGCCTGAACATCCAGAACCTGCTCGACCAGCGTTACTACGAGTCGGGCGAGTTCTACCCCGGCGATGCCGGCTACCTGGCCTATGGTGCTCCGATCGGTGCGAACTTCTCGGTAAAGGTCGACTTCTGAAGCACACGACAGAGATCAGTTCCTAACAAAAGCTGCGGCATCCGGGGACGGGTGCCGCGGCTTCATTTTTCCACCTCATCCCCATCCCGCTCAAGCATGGCCCCGCCTTCCGACACTCCGCCGCCGCTGGTCGTTGCCGCGGTGACCAAGACCTTCGACCAAGGGAACTCGCAGGTGCGAGCGCTCGACGGGATCGATCTCAGTGTGCGGGCGGGAGAGTTCGTCGCGATCATGGGAGCTTCCGGCTCCGGGAAGAGCACTCTGCTGCATGCCATGGCCGGGCTGACCGATGTGAATTCCGGCAGCATTCGCGTGGATGGCCGTGATCTCGCCTCATTCAACGATGCTGCGCTGACCCGCTTCCGTCGCGAACGGATCGGCCTGGTCTTCCAAGCCTTCAATCTGATCCCGGTGCTCAGCGCGGAGGACAATGTGCGTCTGCCCGCAGCGGATCAGCCGGGTCTGGAGACCAAGATCGACGAGGTCATGCGGCGTCTCGGCATCGAGGCCCGCCGCAAGCACAAGCCGGACGCCTTGTCCGGCGGTGAACAGCAGCGGGTGGCGATCGCGCGGGCGCTGATCACCGATCCCGCGATCCTGCTGGCCGACGAGCCCACCGGCAGCCTGGACTCGGTAACGGGTCAGGATCTATGCCGTCTGCTCCACGAGCTGTCGAAGAACGACGGGCGCACGCTGTGCGTGGTCACGCATGAGCCGACCGTGGCGATGTGGGCCGACCGCGTGGTGGTGCTGAAGGACGGGCGAGTAACCGCGGAGTTCGCGACCTCCGGCAGCCACGATCCCGAGGCGATTTCCGAGGGGTACCGCAAGGCGCTGCAGTCATGAAGACCGTCTTCCGGCTGGCTTTCGCCTTCTTCCGCGAGCATCCCTTGCGGCTGGTGCTCACCTCATTCGCCACCGCCGCCGCGGCGACCATGGTGGTGTGGGTGGTCAGCGGCTACGATGCGCTGTTAGGGTCTTTCGATGAATACTCCGAGCTCGCGCTCGGCCGCTATCCCTTGTCAGTCGCGCCGATCCAGCATTTCAGCCAGCAAGCACCCGGGGCGATCCCTTCCACCGCGGAGAAATTCGTGCCCGCCGAGACTCTGGAACTGCTGCGCAGCGATCCGGCGGTCGCGGCGGCTGATCCGATGTGGGCGCTGCGCGAGGATGTCCGTCCTTTCGTCGAAGAGGGCGGCGAGGTGATCCCATGGCAGCGGATGCCCGACGCGCGGCTCGTGGGCACGGGTGCTCCGGCTCCCCCATTCGATCTCGTCGCGGGGCGCTGGATCGATCCAGCCCGACCGGAACTGATGGAGGCCGCGATGAGCGCGGAAGCGGCGAAGGGGATGGGTCTCGAACTTGGCGGTAGCGTGATGGTGGGCCGCGGGGATCGCGCGGTGAAGCTCAGCGTGATCGGCCTGGTAGGCACTCCGGAGATGGCGGGCTGGAGCGCCTCTGTCGCGGGTTCGCAACTGCTCACTCCCTCGGTGGGTGGGCTCTATGTGCCGACCGCGCTGGCGGAGAAGATCGCTGGCACGGAGGCGAAGATCAGCTTCGTGGGGGTAAGCCTCAAACCGGAGGCTGACCTCACAAAATTCCGATTCGCCTGGTCGCCGCGTCTCAGCACGCTGGGCACGCCTGTGCAGTTCCAAGAAGCCCATGACATCGAGGAAGCGCTCGATGAAAGCGCCTCCGCGGACAACCTGAAGCTGCAGGCGCAGACCGCCACGGTGGTCTCGATGCTGGCCGCGCTGTTCATCATCTTCAGCACGCTGAACATGGGCGTGAGCGAGCGGGTCCGCCAACTTGCGATCCTGCGCGCGGTCGTGCTGACCCGGTTGCAAGTCGGTGCACTGGTGATCATCGAAGGACTGTTGTTCGGCACGATCGGTTTCGTCGTCGGGATCGCCGCCGGAAAGGGATTGATGGCGCTCGCGGTGAAGTCCGCACCGCAGTTGCTGGAGGATGGTGCGGTGGTCGGGACCTATAGTATCCTGCTGGCCGCCGCCTGTGCCTACGGCGGAGCCTTGCTCGCTTCACTGGTACCGGCCTTCCGGGCGATGCGGGTTCGGCCGATCGACGCGATCGCACCGCCGCCGGGCGCGGACCGCGGCGGGATGCCATGGAAGAAGACCCTTGCCGGGTTGGTTTTGATCGCGATCTATCCGCTGTTAGCCCGCGGAGTAAGGCTGGGGGAGGATGCGCCGTTCGTGGTGCTGATGTTCCTCGGAGTGGGTGCGATGGCTGCGGGGTTCATCCTGCTTTCGCCCGCGGTGGTGCTGGTGGTCGACCGCCTGGCGAGCCCCTTGCTGGCCCGTGTCGTGGGAGCACCTCCGCGCTTGTTAGGCAGTCAGGTTTCCGGCCATCTGGCCCGGACGATTTCAACGTCGGTGGCGCTCACGGTGGGCCTCGGTTTGTTCACGGGGATCCATGTCTGGGGTCACACGATGCTCAGCGGCTTCATGCCCGGAACATGGGCTCCGGATGCGGTTGTCGGTTTCCGGCCGCAGGGCCTGCCCTTTGAAGAGGCGGAGAAAGTGGCTGCCTTCGAAGGGGTGAGCAAGGCGTTGCCCATCGTGGTGGAACAGCCACGGCTGAAGGACGATCTGACCGGCAGCGCCTTGCGTGCGACCGTCGTGCGGCAGGACAACGTGGTGATGGTCGGAATCGACCCGGAATCCGCTTTCGGAGGTGCGGACCCGCTGTTCCGCTTCGAGTGGGTGGAAGGCTCGGCGGAGGATGCGGTGGCACGTCTGAAAGGCGGGCAGGCCTGCATCGTGCCCGACCACTTCCTGAGCGAAACCGGACTGAAGGTGGGAGACTTCTTCGACATGGTGCCGCCCGAGCGACCGGAGCAGCCAGTAAGCTACGCCATCGCCGGTGTAGTGAAGCTGCCCGGCTGGCACTGGCAGACCAAGCCGACGGGCTTCCGCACCCGTACCCACCGAGCCGCGGCATTGGTATTCGCGGATTATGGCTCGGTCGCCAGCGACTTCGGGTTCCGGAATGCCTCGCATGTCTGGTTCGATTACGATGCTTCCCGGACGAACCCGGACCATCTCGCGGCCTCCGCCCGGGAACTCTACCGTGCCTCGCTCGGTCGCGAGGTGGGTATCGAGACCGCGCGCAACGACGAGCCCTACATCGTACTGCGCACCATCGACGATATCCGCGCGCTGGTTCACGGTCACGCCACCGCTTGGCTGTGGGTGCTCAGCCGCTTGCCGCTGGTGGTGCTGGTGATCACCTCGGTGGGCGTGCTCAACGCGCTGATGGCCTCGGTCCAATCGCGCCGGTGGGAGATGGGCGTGCTGCGCTCGATCGGCTTCACCCGCGGAACGCTGGTGCGGCTGGTGATCGCGGAGGGCCTGCTGATCGGTCTGGTGGCCGGAGCGGTAAGCCTAGCCTTCGGAATCCTGGCGGGCTGGTGCGGGGCGGGGATGTCCGGCTACCTGAGCTTCTTCGGTGGCATGCCTTCAGAGCTGGTGATCCCGTGGCGCGAGGTGCTCGGCGGGGTTGTGGCGGTGCTCGTGCTGACAGCGATCGCAGCTATCTGGCCTGCGGTGAAAATCGGCCGGGCCCGCCCGCTCGAACTGCTGCAGCAGGGACGCGGGTCGTTTTAGCCCGAGGCGACTGTTCTTCAGGGCGATTCCGGGCCCCCTGCGAATGATGGCACATTCTGCCAAGAAATTCGCATTTCATGTGTCACACTCCAGTGAAGCCCGCTGCAATATGTGTGCGGGTGGAGAAACCAGTTGTTCGCATGAATGCCTTTCGATTTCTAGGTCGGCTTGTTCTAACGTCGCTACTAGCCATGGGGATCACACATGCCGGCCCGCGAGACGCGGATTGGGCCAAGGTCGAGGAAGCCCGCAAGCAGCAGCAGCCGAAGACGGCGATCGAGTTGCTGGGCGGGATCGAGGAGGCGGCCTTTGCAGATGGTGCCTGGGCGGAGGGGACGCGGGCGCTGTCGGCACGGATCGCCCAAGAAGCTGTGATCGAGGGACTGGCGAGCCCGGTGAAGAAGCTGGAGGCAGCAATCGATACGGCACCGGAGCAGGCCCGCCCGGCGCTGCGCGCTCTTTCCGCCCGCTGGCTGTCGGCCTACTTCTATCAGAACCGCTGGCGCTTCATGCAGCGCAGCACGACCGCGGGCCCGGTGGGAGAGGATATCGAATCCTGGGATCTGGCGAAGATCTTGGGCGAAGTGGACAGCCGTTTCCAACGCTCGCTGGCTGAGGCGGAAGCGCTGAAGAAGGTCTCGGCCGCGGACTTCGCGGAGATCCTGACGAACGGGGCGCTGGGAGACGGGGTGCGGCCGACGATGTATGACTTCCTGGCGCACGCAGCCCTGGAGTTCTATTCGGCGGAAGAAGTGGCCGTCTCACGTCCGGTGGGTGATTTCGAGATCCCGGCCGCCTCGGCAGTGTTCGGGACGCCGGAGGAGTTCCTCGCGTGGAATCCGCAGATCGCTGACGCCAGCACGCCGAAGGCGCGGGCGCTGAAGATCTTGAAGGACCTTTTGTCCTTTCATCAAGCCGATGCCGACAAGACGGCCTTTCTCGCGGCGGATCTGGAGCGGTTGCGCTGGGCGGCGGGTGCGGCAGCGGTGGAGGGGCGGGATGCGCGGAGGGAGCAAGCCCTGCAACGCTTCATCGAGGTGAATGCGAGCCATCCGCTGAGCGCGTGGGCGCGGGTGGATCTCGCGGAGCTTCTGCAGGCGAACAAGAAGACGAAGGAAGCCCATGCAATTCTAAAGGTCGGTGCGGAAGCGTTTCCGGAAAGCCCCTTCGGAAAGCTCTGTACGAATGGCATCAAGCTCTTGGAACAGCGGGGGCTCTCGCTTGCCACCGAGTCGCACTGGACTCCGGCGGGTGAAGAGATCCGCGTGGATCACCGCAACCTGAAGCGGGTATGGTTCCGTCTCTACAGCGCCGACTTCAAGGCGGACAAGGAGAGCCTGGAGCAAGATCCTGGACTGAATCCGCCGCCCGGGGAGCCGGTGCGGGCCTGGGACAGCGCCTTGCCCGATGATGGTGATTTCACCGAGCGGACCACTCGATTCCCTGCACCCGCGGATCTGGCGCCCGGCTACTATGTGCTGCGTGCCAGTGCGCGTGAAGACTTCGCGGAGGGGGATAACGTGCTCGCCTCCGCGGGGATCCATGTCACCCCGCTGGCCGTGCTGGTGCGCTCGATGGAGGGGCAGGGGCTGGAGGGCAACGTGGTCGATGCCGTGACGGGAGCGCCGCAGGATGGCGTGGAGATCGAGGTGTTGACGATCGATCCCGAGAACCAGAACAATCGCGATCCTCAGCTGAAGCGCTTCGGGGCGAAGAGCGACAAGGACGGCTACTTCAAGATCGGGAACCGGGTGACGCAGCGCTACATCGTGATCGCCTCGCGCGGGAAGGAACGGGCGGTCTCCCGCTCATGGGCGCAGGGCTACTTTGGAGGGAATGAACGCGTGACGAGCCCGGTGGTGCTATTCACGGACCGCGCGATCTATCGACCGGGCCAGACGGTTCATTTCAAGGGGATCTGGTGCGAGATCAATCCTGCGGGCGGGAAGTATCGCGTGCTGCCGAATCGCGCCGCCAGCATTGTGGTGCGTGATCCGAATGGCAAAGAGGTGGCGAAGATCGCGGTGAAGACGAACGAGCGCGGATCCTTCTCCGGCACCTTCACTGCCCCGGAGGGGAGCGTGCTGGGCAGGTGCTCGATCTCCGTGCCGGAGGCGCCGCACGGCTACGGGGCATCGATCCTGGTGGAGGAATACAAGCGGCCGAAGTTTTTCACCGAGGTGGATGCGCCGTCTGATCCGGCCGCGCTGGGCAAGCCAGTGCGGGTGAAGGTCCGGGCCGAGGCCTACACCGGTGCGCCGATCGATGGCGGCAAGCTGGCATGGCGGGTGACGCGCACGGCGCGGCTGCCGCTGTGGATGCGCTGGTGCTGGTGGGCGCCGCCGATCAGCAGCGAGGCGGAGGAGATCGCCCATGGCACGGCGGAGACGGATGCGAGCGGGGCGGTGATCATCGAGTTCATGGCCAAGGCCGACCTCTCAATCCAAGAGAATGTGGAGCCGGTGTTCGACTTCACGGTGGTGGCGGATGTGACGGATGGCAACGGCGAGACGCGATCCGCCACGCGCATGGTCTCGGTGGCCTACACGACGCTGAAGGCCGATCTAACAAGTCCGGAGTGGTTGGAGGCGGGGAAGGAGCTGGAGTTCGGGGTTCGCACGGCTTCGCATGACGGCGAGGGGCGTCCGGCGACGGGCGTGCTGAAGATTCATCGTCTGAAGGAGCCTGCGAGCTGTCCGCGACCGGAGAACAATGTGGATCAGTATCGTGGGGTTTTGTTGGGTGGGGATGATTCGGAATCCGGCATCAATCCGGACAAATGGGAGCCGGGTGAGTTGGTGGCGGAGCTTCCGGTGGAGACCGACAAGGAGGGGAAGGGGAGCGTGAAGCGCGCGCTGGATGCCGGGATCTACCGGCTCATCTACGAGACCAAGGATGCGAACGGGAAGAAGGTGGCGGCGATGCTGGGGATCCAAGTCATCGCGACGGAAGCTGCGGACTTTCCGACCATGGTTCCATTTTATACCGGCATGCCTGCCGCTGCGGTGGAGCCGGGAGGCGAGGCGGTGCTGGTGTGGGGCAGCGGCCATGAGACGGCGCGTGCTTGCATCGAATGGCGTGTGGCCGGGAAGCTTCTGAAGCGGGAATTTTCTGCGGCGGGTCGCACCCAGCAGGCGTTCCATTTTCCGATCGTCGAGTCGTATCGCGGAGGGATCAGTGTGAGGGTGTGGCAGGTGACCCGGAACCGTTTGCATGCGTATCAGGGGGTGGTGGATGTGCCCTGGTCTAACAAGACGCTGAAGCTGCGTTGGGAGCATCTTGTCTCGAAGCTGGAGCCGGGTGCGAAGGAGACATGGACGGCGGTGATCGAAGGGGCCGGTGGCGAGGCTGCGGTCGCGGAGATGATGGGGACGTTGTATGATGCGTCGCTGGATGCGTTCGCGCCGCATGCGTTCCGGGATTTCTCCTCCTTCTTCCGCCGTGAGTGGGATTATGTTTCCGCGTGGCACTTCGGCAGCAGCGCGCAAATGCTGCAGGCGCATACGGGGTTCACGCATCCGGATCTGTTTAGTCCGGGTGAGCTGTTCCGGCGCTTCAAGCCGGAGGTGGAGTTGGCGCATTGGGGGCCGAGGACGAGGTTCGGCCGGGGCTTTGGCGGAGGTCGCACGATGGCAAGGACTCAACTGGGGATGGATGCCTTTGCGGATGCGGCTCCGATGGAAGGGGCTCCTGCTGCCGCGCCGGCACCGATCCTGGCGGAGCAGGCGGGAGGAGTTTCGGCGGCGAAGGCTGCGGAGCCGGGGCAGGCTGCGGCTCCTCCGAATGTGGATCTGGGGCAAGTCACCGCCCGGGCGAACCTTCAGGAGACTGCTTTCTTCTTTCCCGATCTGGTGAGCGGGGAGGATGGCAAGGTCCGGATGAGCTTCACGATGCCGGAGGCTCTCACGAAGTGGCGCTTTCTCGGGCTGGCGCATGACAAGGATTTGCGCTCGGGGCTGTTGGAGGGTGAGACGGTGACGGCCAAGGATCTAATGGTGCAGCCGAACCCGCCGCGTTTCCTGCGTGAGGGAGACGAGCTTTGGTTCAGCGTGAAGATTTCGAATCAGAGCGACAAGGTGCAGGAGGGTGTGGCGCGGTTGACGCTCGCCGATGCGGCGACCGAAGCGGACAAGAGTGCGGCGATGGGTATTGCCGCTCCCGAGCAAGCTTTCTCGGTGCCGGCCAAGGAGAGCCGCACGCTGAAGTGGCGCGTGGTGGTGCCGGATGGAGCGGGCTTCCTGCGCTACAAGGCGGTCGCTTCCGCCGGCTCGATCAGCGATGGGGAGGAAGGCTGGCTGCCGATCATTCCGCGGCGCATTCTGGTCACGGAGTCGCTGGCATTGCCGGTGCGCGATGCGGGCAAGAAGGAGTTCGAGTTCACCAAGCTTTTGCAGAGTGGTGGCTCGGATTCGCTGGAGAACCGCTTCCTGCATGTGCAGGTGGTGTCGCAGCCGGCGTGGTATGCGGTGATGTCGCTGCCTTACCTGATGGAGTTCCCGCATGAGTGTGCGGAGCAGACCTTCAACCGCTACTATGCGAATGCACTGGCACGTAGCATCGCGACTTCGGATCCGAAGATCCGGCGGGTGTTCGAGCAGTGGAAGGCGGGAGGCAAGGCGCTCGATAGTCCCTTGCTGAAGAACCAGGATCTCAAGGGTATTCTGTTAGATGAAACGCCGTGGCTTGCGGAAGCGAAGAGCGAGTCGGAAGCGCGGCGCAAGGTCGGCCTGCTTTTCGATGACAACCAGCTCGGCCGCGAATTGGAGAAGGCGCTCGCGAAGCTGGCGGCGATGCAGCATGGCGACGGTCTGTGGCCTTGGTTCCCGGGCGGCCGGGGTGACGAGTATATTTCGCTCTATATTAGCACCGGGTTCGCGCGCCTGCGTGCACTGGGTGTCGAGACCGATGTCACTCCCGCGTTGAAAGCCTTGGAGGCAATCGATGCCGGAATCACCGATCGCTATCAGGAACTGCTCAAGAACAAGCAGCTCGACAACAACAACCTCGACTCACGCATCGCGCTTTACCTCTACACCCGGAGCTTCTTCCTGAAGGACAAGGCGCTGAAGGCGGAAGACAAGGTGGCCTTCGACTACTTTGCCGGGCAGGCACGCAAGCACTGGACCGGTCTTGGCAGCCGGATGTCGAAGGCGCATGCCGCGCTGGCCTTGCATCGTCTGGGCGACAAGGAGGTGCCGAAGCTGGTGACCCGCTCGTTGAAGGAGCATGCGAAGATCGAGGGAGAGCTTGGCATGTATTGGAAGGACAGCCAGGGCGAGGGCTGGTGGTGGTGGCAGGCGCCGATCGAGACGCAGGCGATGATGATCGAGGCTTTCCGCGACATTGATCAGGATGAGAAGGCGGTCGAGGACTGCCAGGTGTGGCTGATCAAGCAGAAGCAGGTGCAGGATTGGAAGACCACGAAGGCGACGGCCGATGCGGTTTACTCGCTGCTGCGTGGGGGCCGGAACCTGCTGGGCTCGGATGCCTTGCTGAAGATCTCGCTCGGTGGCGCGGAAGTGAAACCGGAGTCGGTCGAGGCAGGCACGGGCTTTTATGAAAGCCGTTTCACCGAATCGGCTGTGAAGCCGGAGCTTGGCAAGATCGAGGTGGAGAAGACCGACAAGGGCGTGAGCTGGGCGAGCGTGCATTGGCAGTATCTGGAGGACATGGCCAAGATCACTCCGCACGACGGGACGCCGCTGCATCTGGAGAAGTCATTGTTCGTGCGCAAGAATAGCGACAAGGGGTCGGTGCTGGTGCCCTTGGAAGGGGCCGTGAAGGTCGGCGACGAGCTGGTGACCCGCGTGGTGCTGAAGAACGATCGAGCGATGGAGTATGTCCACCTCAAGGACCTGCGGGGCAGCGGCACCGAGCCGGTGAACGTGCTGAGCGGCTACCGCTGGCAGGATGGCTTCGGCTACTATGAAGTCACCCGCGATACGGCTAGCCACTTCTTCATCGATCGCCTGCCGCCGGGGACGCATGTCTTCGAGACCAGCGTCCGGGTGCAGCATGCCGGGAAGTATCAGACCGGCATTGCGGAAATCCGTTGCATGTATGCGCCGGAGTTCAATGCCCACAGCGCCAGCCTGCCGATCACGGTGGAATAGCTCATGCATCGCGTGATCCATGCCTTGTTCGCGGTTTGCTTCGCCGTCCATGCGGAGGAAGCCGCTTACGTGGAGAAGAGCAGCATCGCCTCACCGCATGCCACCCAGGCGGCTGCGGCGGACGAACGGTTCGTGTATGCGGTATCGAACAAGGTCATCGCGAAGCTGGACCGTTCAAACGGCGCGGAGCTTGCCCTGAGTGAGGGAGAGGCCTTCCATCTGAATAGTGCCCTGCTCCTGGATGGAAGGCTCTACAGCGCCCATTCGAACTTCCCGGAGAAGCCGGAGCAGAGCGACATCCGCGTGCTGGATCCGGAGAGCATGAAGCTGGAGGTGTTCCATCGTTTCGAGAGTCCGCCGGGAAGCCTGACCTGGGCAATCCAGCGCGAGGGGAGCTGGTGGTGTCACTTCGCCGGCTACGGTGCGGAGAAGAACAAGTCGTGCCTGGTCCGCTTCGATGCGGAGTGGAAGGAGACCGCCCGCTGGGCCTATCCGGAGGAACTGATGAAGGACTGGGGGCTGATGAGTCTTTCCGGCGGAATCTGGCAGGGTGATGTCCTGCTCGCCACCGGGCATGACAAGAAGCTCATCTACCGGCTGAAACTGCCCGTCGCGGGAGGGGTGGTCGAATGGCTCGGGACCATTCCGTCGCCCTTTCCGGGACAGGGAATTGCCGCCGATCCGAAGGGCGGGGGACTGGTGGGCATCGACCGGAAGCGGAAGGCGGTGGTCTTCGCAGAGCTGGAAACAGCCACGCAGCGGTGATCCGCTGACTTATTCACAATCGGTTCACATCCGCGGGTTGCTCTTGCAATTTTAGACCTCTTGCCACGGGGGATTCGGGAGGGGTAAAACGACCCTCCAACCATGAGTGAGGTCCCGAACGAAGCAGCCGCCCAGCACATCGCCACAATCTCCAAGGAGATCGGAGTTTCCGCCACTTCGGTAGCGGCGACGGCGAAGCTACTGGCGGAAGGCGCCACGGTTCCCTTCATTTCCCGTTACCGCAAGGAGGCCACCGGCTCGCTGGATGAAGTGCAGATCCAAGCTGTCCGCGACCGCATGTTGCAGCTCGCCGAACTCGATAGCCGGCGTGTCTCGATCATCAAATCGCTGGAAGAGCGGAATCTGCTTTCCCCGGAGCTGAAGAAGAAGATCGATGCTGCCGCGACGTTGAACTCGCTGGAGGACATCTTCGCCCCGTTCCGCCCGAAGCGCCAGACGCGTGCCACCAAGGCGAAGGATCAGGGCCTCGAACCGCTCGCCGAATGGCTGCTGGCCAACCAGAGCGCTGATCCGGCCGAAGAGGCGGCCAAGTTCGTGAACACCGGCGCGGAAGTGGAGAAGGAGAAGGAAGTGGCCGATGCCAATGCCGCCCTTGCTGGTGCCCGCGATATCATCGCCGAGCGCGTGACGGATGACACCGCGCTGCGCGGCCGGGTCCGCAAGATCTATGAGGAGGAAGCCACCGTCGTTTCCAAGGTGATGTATGGCAAGGATACCGATCCGGAGGCTGCCAAGTTCCGCGACTACTTCGAGTGGAGCGAGCCCTTCAAGAGCATCCCTTCCCACCGCATGCTGGCGATCCGCCGTGGTGAGAAGGAGAGCTTCCTGATCATGCGGATCGAAGTGCCGCTGGAGCGTGTCAGTCGCATCGCCGAGCCCGAGTGGGTGACCGGTCGCGGCCCCGCCGGTGAGCAGGTCCGCCTCGCGGTCGAGGACGGCTGCAAGCGTTTGCTGATGCCCTCGATGGAGACCGAGATGCGCTTGGCCGGGAAGAAGGTGGCCGACGAGACCGCGATCAAGGTCTTCGCCGACAACTTCCGCGAGCTGCTGCTCGCCTCGCCGCTGGGCCGCAAGCGCACGCTGGCCATCGACCCGGCCTTCCGCACCGGTTGCAAGACCGTGGTGCTGGATGCCCAGGGAGCGCTGCTTCATCACACGGTGCTCTATGCGACCGCTGGCTCGAACAACCAGCTCTACGAGGCTGCCGTCGAACTTACCGCCATGGTTGCGAAGTATAAGATCGAGGCCATCGCGATCGGCAACGGCACCGCCAGCCGCGAAACGGAAGCTTTCGTCCGCAAGCTCAAGCTGCCGACTTCGATCCCGATCATCATGGTGAACGAGTCGGGCGCGTCCGTTTACTCCGCCTCGGAAGTGGCGCGTGAGGAGTTCCCCACCGAAGACGTCACCGTGCGTGGTGCAGTGAGCATCGGCCGTCGTCTGATGGATCCGCTGGCGGAACTGGTGAAGATCGACCCGAAGGCCATTGGCGTGGGGCAGTACCAGCACGATGTCGATCAGCGCGCGTTGAAGGCGATTCTCGATGATACGGTGGTGAGCTCGGTGAACGCCGTGGGCGTGGAGCTGAACACGGCTTCAAAGCAGTTGCTCGCGTACGTCTCCGGTCTCAATTCCGCGCTGGCGGAAAACATCGTGGCCTTCCGCACCGAGCATGGCGGCTTCTCCTCGCGCGATGAACTCAAGAAGGTGCCGCGCCTCGGGGACAAAGCCTTCGAGCAAGCGGCGGGCTTCCTGCGGATCCGTGATAGCAAGCACCCGCTGGACTCTTCCGCGGTGCACCCGGAGCGCTACCCGCTGGTAGAGCGCATGGCAGCGGATGTCGGCTGCGAGGTGGCGGAGCTGATCAGCAACGAGGCCGCGCGCAAGAAGATCGACCTGAAGAAGTACGTCGATGGCGACGTCGGCCTGCCGACGCTGCAGGACATTCTCGCGGAGCTTGCGAAGCCGGGCCGCGATCCGCGCAAGCAGTTCGAGCTCTTCTCCTTCGCGGAGGGCGTCGACAAGCCCTCGGACCTCAAGGTCGGCATGAAGTTGCCGGGCATCGTCACGAACGTCACCGCCTTCGGTGCTTTCGTTGATGTGGGGGTTCACCAGGACGGTCTCGTGCACGTGAGCCAGTTGGCCGATCACTTCATCCGCGACCCCAACGAAGCGGTGAAGGTGGGTCAGAAAGTGAATGTCACTGTCATGGAAGTGGACCTGCCGCGCAACCGCATCGGCCTTTCCATGAAGTCGAAGCCGGACATGGAGCCACGCCGTGCACCGGGCGGTGGTGGTGGCGACGACCGCAACCGCGGACCGCGTCCCGACCAGCGCCGGGATTCCCGTCCGCAGCAGGGTGGGGGAGGTAACAACGACTGGTTCAGCCAAGCGATGAACCAGGCGAAGCGCAAGTAATGGAAGTTCGTCCTCGTCCCGGAGCTGCGGTGGCGACACCGCGGCTGGGACGGGTGGTGGCGATCGCGCCAGTCCTTACCGGCTAGCGCTGGATCGACATGAAGAAGGGGTGGATCATCGTCCAACGCAGGAACTGATCCACGCTCATTCGCTTCTTTCCGCTCAGCGGGTCCACGAAGACGATCTCCTCCGGGGTAAGCTCGAGCACCGCAATGAAATGACCGGCACCCGCGCCACCGGTGCCCAGAATTCCGGGGAGGTCCTTTGGATCGGGCAGACCATCGGGCGCGAGGAAGCGCACCGTGAAGCCGCGGTGCTTCACGGCCTTGGCCAGATGCCATGCCTCGGTACCGCTCTGCGAGGTCCATGCCTCCTTCGCGAGATCCCGTTCCGTGGTCTGTTGGTCGCCGAGATAGCGCAGGATGCTCGCCGCGCTCGCAGGGCCGCAGGTCACCATCGAGCTCTGGATGCAGGCATCGCCATCCCAGTGCTCCGTGAGTTGCGAAGGATCGATCGGGCGGAGCACCGGCTTGAGGAAGGGGACCACCAGTAGGATGATCCCGCAGGCCGTGGGCAGGGTTTTGAGAAGCTTCGGTAGCAGGTAACGCCACACTCCTGCAGCGCCGCCGAGCAGGGCGAGGAAGCCATCCGAGAAAGGCAGGGCCCGCAGCTCATACAGCAAGGGCGGCTCCGGCAGTAGATGGGCGTAATAGAGCGTGAACCACGCGGCCGGCAGGCAGAGCAGCAGCGAAGCCAAACCGAGAGTCCAGCGTGCCTTGGTCCCGAGCCGTCCCATCAGCTTCCATGCCCCGACATGCAGGGCCACAAAAACGGCGAAGGTGATCCCGAAGACGATGGGTGCCGACAGCATCATGCGCCGAGGAAGCCTGTCAGCGGGCTCGTCGCCGAGGCCGAGTCGCTCGGTTCCGGCAGACCCATCTGGTAGGCATCCCGTCCTGCTTCGACCGCCTTCTTGAAAGCAACCGCCATGCGCGAGGGATCGGAAGCGATCGCGATGGCCGTATTGACCAGTACAGCGTCCGCACCCAATTCCATGGCTTCCGCCGCGTGGCTCGGAGCGCCGAGGCCGGCATCCACCACCACCGGCACGATGGCTTGCTCGATGATGATGCGGATCTGGTCGCGGGTTACCACGCCCTTGTTCGAGCCGATCGGAGCGCCGAGCGGCATCACTGTAGCGGTGCCAACCTCCTGCAGGCGCTTCGCCAGCACCGGGTCCGCATTGATGTAGGGCAGGACGGTGAAGCCTTCCTTCACCAAGATCTCGGCCGCCTTCAGCGTCTCGATCGGATCCGGCAGCAGGTAGGTGGGATCCGGGTGGATCTCCAGCTTCACCCACTTCGGCAGGCCCGCGGCGGCGGCCAGACGAGCGAGGCGCACGGCCTCCTCCGCATTCATGGCGCCGCTGGTATTCGGCAGCAGGAGGTATTTCTCCGGGTCGATGAAATCGAGGATGTTCGCGTAGGGATCGCCGCTGCCGGAGAGGTCCGCGCGGCGCAGGGCGACGGTCACGATCTGCGAACCCGATGCCGCGAGGGCATCGCGCATGGCGATATTCGACGAGAACTTGCCGGTGCCCACGAAGAGGCGGGAAGAAAACTCACGACCGGCGATGACAAGCGGCTGGGACATCCGCGGCGGAATGTAGGGGGAAGGGCCGGGCATGCAAGCCCCTGCGAGCAGGGCTTCCGCTCAGGCGACCGGTGTAGCCACCCGGCGGCTGGGAACCCCATGCCAGGCATGCGGGATGTCCCGCATGATCAGGGCGTGATCGAAGACCGCGCTGCCCGCGGGGAAGATGGAGAGGTCATCGAAATACGAGGACTCCACGCTTTCGACCTCAAGCGGCCGGACCTCCCAGCGCTGCGTTTCCAGCTCGATCCCGTCGAGCTTGCAGCAGTCCTTGGTGACCGAGAAACCCACGCTGCCCGGTTCGAAAAAGGCGGAAGACTGATTCAGGCTAGCGAAGCAGGAGCTGGCGGGGAAGTCCGTCGTCTCACGCGCCAGAACGCGCAGACGCATTTGCCCATTCCGGGCATCCACCCTCATGTCGATCCTGCCGTCCTCGTCGGTCACGCGGAAATCCGCGAGATGATGCTCGCCGGGAAAGACCCTGCCGCCCGCGAGGTGATTCATCACCGAGCCCGTATCCCGCCGCGGGATGAATACGCCCTCCCTGTCGGCGCCGTCCGGGTCATCCCATTGCACCGCGATCCGATGAGCGGCATTCTCGCTCGAGATCCCGGCCCAAGCAGGCAGTCCTTGCGGGCGGATCTCCTCCAAGCGGATAAGACAGATGCCCGCGATGGTGTGGCCCTCGTGCTGCTTGGGGCGGAAGCCTTCGGGGAGAAGCCGGGAGATGTGCTCCGGGTCCACCCGGTAGTTCACCAGCAGACGGCGACGGATCAGACCGGCGATGACAGGCAGCCGTGGCATCGCCCTTAATAAAGCAGAAAGCCGCGGGATGTCCCGCGGCTTTCTTGAAATGGAAGCGTGAATCCCGAGCGATCAGGCGGGGATCAGATCCTTCACCGCATCGCGCTCTTCGAGGAGCTCGTTGATGGTGGCGTCGATCTTGCCTTGGCTGAACTCGTCCACCGGCACGCCGTCGATCACTTCCCATGTCCCGTTGGTCACGGTGCGGATCGGCATGGAGGCCATGATACCCTTGGCGATGCCGTAGTGGCTGCCATCCGAGTAAACGGCCACGCTGTGCCAATCACCGGCCGGAGTCGGGTTCACCAGGCTCATCACGGTATCGATCGCGGCATTCGCCGCGGAGGCTGCAGAGGACGCGCCGCGGGCCTTGATGATCGCCGCGCCGCGCTGCTGCACGGTGGTGATGAAGTCGCCCTTCAGCCAGGCGTGATCGGAGATCACCTCGGTGGCCGGCTTGCCGCCGATCTTGGCATTCGTGAAATCGGGATACTGCGTCGCGGAGTGGTTGCCCCAGATGCAGAGGTTGGTCACCTCGGAGTGATGGGTGCCGGACTTCTTGGCGAGTTGGCTCTTGGCGCGGTTCTCGTCGAGACGAGTCATGGCGAAGAAGCGATCCTTCGGCACGCCGTCGGCATTGGAAGCGCAGATCAGCGCGTTCGTGTTGCAGGGGTTGCCCACCACCAAGGTGCGAACGTCGGAGGCGGCGTTCTTCGCGATCGCCTGGCCTTGGCCGGTGAAGATCTTGCCGTTGATGCCGAGCAGATCGCCGCGCTCCATCCCGCCCTTGCGCGGCACGGAGCCCACGAGCAGCGCCCAATTGGTGCCGCGGAAGCCTTCGTTCAGATCGGCGGTCGGCACGATCTCGCGCAGCAGCGGGAAAGCGCAGTCATCGAGCTCCATCACCACGCCTTCGAGCGTCGGCAGGGCGGGCTCGATCTCGATCAAGCGGAGCTTCACCGGTTGGTCGGGGCCGAAGAGTGCTCCGGAGGCAATGCGGAAGAGCAGGGCATAGCCGATCTGGCCAGCGGCTCCCGTGATGGAAACGGTGATGGGTTCTTTCATCTTTGGCTGCGAAACGTGATCGGAGTCTGCGACCTCCCGGCACATCCGGTCAATCGTTGACGACGCTTCATACCGCAGAGATACGCGGTTTTTTTGCTGTCCGAAGTGCTTAAGGAATGCTAACCAAATCGAGCCGCATGGCATCGCCCCGGAAAAAGAAGACATCTCGCGTGAAGTTGAAGCGATTGGAGGCCCAGACCCGGGTCATCTGCACCTTCAACCGTATCGTCTTTGGTGTGCTTGCGCTGGTGCTTTCCCTGGCCGTGGTGGCATCCGCACTGCCGCAGCGCCGCCGCCATGCGGAGCTGGAGGACAAGCTCCAGCGTGTGCTTCAGGATGAGAAGAAGGTGATCGCCGAGCATGAATACCGGGAGACCGAGTATCGCGCGCTCAAGGACGATCCGGCCTTCCTGGAGCTGAAGGCGATGGACCGGCTCAACCTGCGCCGGGATGGCGAGAAGATCTTCCGCTTCCAGCGCGAGGAGGACTGAGCCCAGTTGCGGCTTGAACCCACGGGCTTGATCGGGGATTTCTCCGGCATGGAGAACGACATCGAACGCGTGCTGGTGGACGAAGAGGTCATCCTGAAGCGTCTCGATGTGATGGCCAAGGAGGTGCGCAAGGACTTCCCCGGCGAGGTGCTGGTGGTGGTGGTCCTTCTGAAGGGAGCACTCGTCTTCGCCTCCGATCTCCTGCGCCGGGTGCCGCGCATGCTGGAGATCGAGTGCGTGAATGTGGCCAGCTATCACGGCGGCACGGAGAGCAGCGGCGTGGTCAACTTCCTCGATCACAAGCTGCCCGACGTGAAGGGCCGCAAGGTCCTCCTGCTGGATGATATCCTCGATACCGGCCGCACCCTGCGCGCGGTGGTGGACCGGCTCTATCAGGAAGGCGCCACCGAAGTGAAAACCGGGGTGCTGCTCGCCAAGGACAAGGAGCGCGCCGCTGCCGTGGAGGCGGACTACGTGGGCTTCTTCATCGCGGACGAGTTCGTGGTCGGCTACGGCCTGGATTACCAAGGCCGCTACCGCAACCTGCCTTACGTGGGCGTTCTCAAGCCGGAGGCGCAGTGATTGCGCGGAGCGGGAAGATCTGCACATCCACCTGCTCCACCCACAGCGCGGACTCCGGTTTGCCCTGCGGTTCCGGCAGGCCGTCCCATTTGACCGGGAGCGTGGACCAACGGTCGCACTTGGCCTCCGCCCAGCGGTAGGGCGGGTGATGGACCAAGCCCTGATAGATCCTGCCATTCCTGCCGGTCGAGAAGAGGGCGTAGCGTTCTAGCAGGAAGAACTCCAGAGTGCCGGGCTCTGCAGTCCGTGGCTCTCCGGCAGGGCCGTATTCGAAGACCGCTTCTTCACTCTCGCCCCGGCGCAGGCAGTGGTAGCGGGTGTCAGCCAAGGTGCCGCCGCAGCGCATGCGGGCGTGCTGATAGGGGAGGAGGAAGAGCCGGCGTGCCAGCTCCACCGCAACCGGCTGGTTGCAATCCAGCGAGAGGAACCACACGCCCGGTACCCCGGCATCATCGTGCACGTAGATCCGCACGTTCAGTTCCAGGAACCATGACAGGCCCGGGACCGCCGGTAGAAGGACCGGGCGCACGCGTTCCATGAGGAAGGGCACGACTCCCAGCCAAGCCGCGCCCTCGTGTAGATCGAGATGCAGGCCGGCGGGAAGCAGCGGCCTCAGCAGGTCCGGATCCACCCGCCAGTGCAGGAAGAGCAGGCGGGACCAGCGCTGCTTCATGACCGACCGACCCGCCGGACGCCCGCGAATCGCGAGACGTTGGGCGAGGGTCGGTCCGTTCATGCGTCCAGCCTACAGCCCGGCGATGATCTTTTCCATCCGCTTCCCGTAGTCCACGTAGCTGTCGAAGCATTGCTGCCAATCGACCTGCGACTGGTCCTTTACATGGAAGACGGTGGCGACGTGCGGCTCGATCGCCACCCAGCCATCGTAGCCGCGCGACTTTGCATCGGCCAGGATCTCGGGGATCTTCGCATCGCCTTCTCCGGGCATGGTGTAGACCGGTTCCACCCCATCGGCAGGCGGGCTGATGCAGTCCTTGATATGAATGTGCACCACGTGCTCCCGCACCTTGGTCCAGAATTCCCAAGGGTCCTGCCATGGGTAGGGCTCGGCCTTCGAGCGATCGCGTTGGAAGAGAGGATTGCCGGTGTCGAAGACGAGCTTAAGTCCCGGGATCTCCCCGACCAGACGCAGCGTGTGCTCCGCGGAGAAGCCACCCCAGTTCATGCAGTTCTCGTGGATGGCGGTGAGCCCCGCGTCGTCGAAGCGCTTCACGATTTCGCGCAGGCGGCGGAAGCGTTCCTGCTCCTGTTGGTCCTCGCCCCACGGTTCTTGGGCATAGGACATGACGCGGATGAGTTTCGTACCGAGGCGCTTCATGCGCGGGATCGCGCGATCGATCTCCGCCAGCGTGATGTCGAAGTCGCTGCTGATCTTCTTGCCCCAGTTCGCGATCAGCGAACCGAACTCCGGCACGTGGATGCCCTCGGCATCGAGGCGGTCGGCGACTTCGTCGAACTTCTCCTGCGGCAGTTCGTGGAGGTTTACTCCATCGACCATGCGCGAGGAGATGGCCGACCAGCCGATCTCCTTGATGGCGCGGATCTGGGTATCGAGATCGCGGCCCGCCTCGTCGGCGAAGCCCGTGAGTTTGAAGGTGGAAGACATGGCGGTTCAGGAGTTCAGCTCGATCCGCTTGCCGCCGTTCTGGGCGCTTTCGTAGATGGCGCGGATCAGTTCCACCGGCTTGCGTGCTTCGGTCGCGGAGACGGTGGGCTCGCGGCCTTCCTTGATGGCGTTCACCACTTCCTCGAAGTTCCGCTGGTGCTGGTAGAAGTTGATCGCCTTCGGGTCGTTCGCACCAAGGCCGGCGGATTGGCCCTTCATCAGGGTCGAGCGGATCTCCGCGTCCTCCGGCTTCTCATGCATGAAGTCCCAGAGTTCGAAGGCTTCGTCGGCGAGGAAGACGGAACCTTCCGTGCCACAGAGTTGGACCCGGGCCGGGTGGCCGTCCTTCGACCAGGTGCAAGTCGAGCCTTCAATCACTCCGCGGGCACCGTTCTGGAACTCCACGATGGCGACCGCGATGTCTTCCACCTCGATGTCGGTGTGGGCGAGGCAAGCGGTATTCGCCTGCACGGCCTTCACCGGACCGGCCAGATAGATCAGGGCATCGATCGTGTGGATCGATTGGTTCATCAGCGCGCCACCGCCATCGAGTGCCCAGGTGCCGCGCCACGCGGCGGAGTCGTAGTAGGCTTGGTCGCGATACCACTTCACGTAGCAGGAGGCGGAGGTCAGTTTGCCGAAGCGGCCTTCGTCGGAGGCCTTCTTGAAGGCGTCCATGCCGGGGTGGAAGCGGCGGTTCAGCACGGCGGCAATGGTCTTGCCGTTGGCCTTGGCGGCGTTGATCAGTTGGTCCACGCGCTCGACGGTGACCTCCAGCGGCTTCTCGCAGATCACGTGCTTGCCCGCGTTCAACGCGGCGAGGGAAGGATCGAGGTGCGCGCCCGAGGGCGTGCCCACCGTGACGATCTCCAACTCGGGATCGGCGAGGAAGGCAGCCATGTCCGAGTAGGGCTTCGCGCCGTATTCGGTGGCGAGTTTCTCGGCGGCCTCGGCACGCAGATCGAAGACCGAATGCAGCTCGCCGCCGCTCATCGCGGTGATCGCCTTGGCGTGGAAATGGCCGATCATACCGGCACCGATGATTCCGAATTTCATGGGTTCGAGTGAAAGATTCTGGGGTTTTTCGGAGTGCTTAGGGCTGTATGACAAGATGCCCGGGAAGCTCGCTGCCGAAAGAAAAGCGGCCTGAGGACGTCTTGTCGAGAAAGAGCTGCTTTCAGGCTTGCCGGATCGTCCCCCGCACTCTGGAGTCAGCGAAACTCAAGGAACCCGACCCATGCCTGACTTGTCCGACAACTCGAAGCATCGTCCCTGGTGGACCCAGCTCAATGGCTACCACTGGTTCGTCATGATCGTCGCCTCGCTGGCGTGGTTCTTCGACTGTCTGGACCAGCGTTTGTTCTCCTTGGCGCGGAATCCCGCCCTCAAGTCGCTGATGCCGGAGGGCACGCCTCCCGGGGATATCCAAGCGATGGGTAAGGAAGTGACCGCGCTCTTTCTGGTGGGCTGGGGGATCGGCGGCATGATCTTCGGCGCGCTGGGCGACCGCTATGGCCGCTCGAAGATGCTGACCGCCACGGTGCTCCTTTATTCGATCTTCACCGGCCTGAGCTTCTTTAGCGTGGCTTATTGGGATTTCGCCATCTACCGCTTCCTCACGGGCGTGGGTGTCGGTGGTGTGTTCGGTCTCGCGGTGGCCCTGATCGCGGAGACGGTGCCGGACCGCGCGCGAGCCGGTGCGCTCGGTACCCTGCAGGTGCTTTCGACGATCGGGAACATCTCCGCGGCTTTCATCAAGATGGGGATCGACTCGCTGGAGGCGGGCGGGACCATCACTCCGGGGAATGGCTGGCGCTGGCTGTTCCTGGTCGGTGCGCTTCCGGCCTTCCTGGTGTTCTTTATCCGCGGCTATCTCAAGGAGCCGGAGCCATGGCTCAAGATGAAGCGGGAGGGACGTCTGCCGACGGGCGGGATATTCGCGCCCTATGCCGCGCTGCTGAGTGACAAACGCTGGCGTCACAATCTCATCGTCGGTGCGATCATTGCCTCGACCGGCGTGGTTGGCCTCTGGGCGATCGGTGAGTACGCGGTGGACCTGCAGCGCATCGTCTTCCGCAAGCATTTCGAAGCCCTCGGGACTCCCGCCGGAGAGATCGACAAGCTGATGAATGCCGCGGTGAGCAAGGCCTACCTGCTGAGCATGGTCGGTGCCGCGCTCGGCATGTCGCTCTTCACGTGGATCTGCGGGAAGATGGGGCGCCGTCCGGCCTTCGTGATCGGGTTCAGCTCGGCGGCGGTCATCACCGCGCTGGTATATTGGAAGATGAACTCGCCGATGGATGCCTACTGGATGACCCCGCTGATGAGCGGTGCCCAGCTCGGGATTCTGGCCGGCTTCGCCATCTATCTGCCTGAGCTCTTCCCGAGCCGTCTGCGCAGCACCGGCACATCCTTCTGCTACAATCTCGGACGCTTCGCCGCGGCCGGAGGCAGCTTCTTCTCGGCGGCGCTGGCCCAATCCGCGTATGGTAATTTCGGTTCGCCGATGATGGAGCGTTACTCGGCCATGACCATGTGTGCGATCTACATCGTGGGCATCGTCGCGGTCATCTGGGCCCCCGAGACGAAGGATAAGCCGCTGCCGGAAGATTGATCCGGGAGAGTTTCCAAAAGGGGCGCACCACGCGCCCCTTTTTTATTGGCCGAAGAAACGGCGGAGATTCGCCAGGCTTTCCGTAGCGATGGCTTCCGGGGTGGGGGAGTAGTCGAAGACCTCGACCGATACCCAGCCATCGTAAGCGGTTTCCCGCAGCGCTTCGACGATCGGTGCGTAGTCCACTTCGCCCATGCCCGGGCCGCGCAGGTTCGGGTCGTTTGCGTGGAAGTGGACGGTCCAGTCCTTGCTCTCGCGGACCACTTGGCCGATCGGCTTGTCCTCGTAGCTCATCGCCTTCACGTCCAGGTGAAGCTTGCAGGCCGGATGGTCCACGGCTTGGCAAAGCCGGATGGTTTCAGCGGCGGAGGTGAGGAAGTTCGTCTCCACATGCCCGAGCGGTTCCATGGCGATGGTGACGCCGAGAGGTCCGCAATGTTCCGCTGCCGCGCGCAGCACTTCGGTGGCACGGGCGAAGGCGTCTTCGTAGCTCCAGCCTGCTTCGAGAGATCGTTGTAGCGGGCTGCCCCAGACCATGATGTTGCCCCCCATGGCGCGGCAGAGCTCGGCGAGATGTTTCGCGCGTTCGGTGGTCGCTTGACGCACCGCATCGTCTGGCGTGGTGAGGTGGAAGCCGGTGGTCTTCGCCAGCAGCCAATGCAGGCCCAGCACTTCCATGCCGGTTTCGCGCACCTGTCGTCCGAGCTCCTCCGCATCTGCCGCAGTCACGCTCCGGATGTCATCCGCCAAGGTGAAGGGGGCGACCTCCAGACCGGTGTAGCCGATCCGGGCCGCGATCTCCGCGGCCTCGCGCAGGGGTATGGAACCGAAGGTTTCGTTGCAGATGGCATAGCGCATTGGCCCAAACAACAGAAGTCCCGCGGGGTGCGCAATGCCCCGTGTGAGTAAGGCGCTGCCGCAAAGTTCCGGAATGTCATCGGAATTCCTTGCCTGCTAAAATTTGCATGCAAATATTGGCGAGCATGTCGCTCGAAACCCGCCACGCCGCCAAGCGCCTCCGTCGCAAGATCACCGGTTACGCCGCCTGTCTCCTGCCATTCGAGGCGGACGGGTCCATTGCTCGCGGTGCCTTCGAGGCGGCCGTGGCTCGCACCACGGATGCCGGTCTCGGCTGCGCGGTGAACATGGATACCGGCTATGCGAACTACCTGACGTCTGCGGAGCGGACCGAGATTCTCGGTCTTACCAAGGGGGTGATCCAAGGCCGCCGCGACTTCGTGGCGGGCGTATTCGTCGAGGGTTTGGAAGGGGAACTGGTGGATCTCTACCGCCGTCAGATGGACGAGATCGTTTCTTACGGCGGCACGCCGATCCTGTTCCAGACGACCCGCTTCCACTCCTGGTCCCCCGCCCAGATCGTCGATCTCTACGCGAAGATTTGCGAGGGGCACGAGTCGGTGTTCGGCTTCGAACTCGGCCAGATGTTCGCGCCGAACGGCCTGATCTACGATGAAGAAACGATCAGCGGCCTGATGACCATTCCGGCCCTGAAGGGGATCAAGCACTCCTCGCTCGATCGCGGCAAGGAGCTGCGCCGCCTGGAGATCCGGGACAAGGTGCGGCCGGAGTTCATGATCTTCACCGGCAACGATCTCGGCATCGACATGACCGAATATGGCTCCGACTACCTGCTCGGTCTTGCCGCCTTCTGCCCGGAGAAGTTCGCCCTGCGGGACCAATACTGGCTGGAGGGGGACGAGCGTTACGCCGAGCTGAACGATGCACTCCAGTATCTGGGGAATGTCGGTTTCCGCGCTCCCGTGCCCGCCTACAAGCATAGCTGCGCAGTTTTCCAGCACCTCATCGGGCGGATCCCCAGCTCCGAGCCGCACAAGCTCTGCCCCCGCCGCCCCGATTGGGAGGCTGGCATCATGCAGGACTGCGCCAAGCGCCTGGGTTACGAACTCTGACTCGCTTCTTGCTGTTCCCGGCACTTGGAACCTCTAACGTGGAGCTTCCGCCTATGCCTACTATCGACGATATCGCCCGCGAACTCGGCATCTCTTCCGCCACCGTCTCCCGCGCCTTGAACGGCTCGCGGCTCGTCGGTCCGGAGCTCCGTCGCGAGATCGCTGCCACGGCGCAGAAGCTCGGCTACGAGAAGCGTAGTATCCGCCGCCATCGCGGTCGAGCGATCCTGAACGTGAAGCTCGTGCTGCCACGCCATGCCGAGCCGGAGCGCGCGCTCTTCTACGACTTCGCCGCCTTGATCGAGGGCCTCCGCAGCGGCTTCACCCAGTCCGGGCTGAACCTCCTCTGCGAGGTCAACTCCCCGACCTTCGAGCCCTTCCCGCACAAGAAGGGCGGAGACATCGATGCCTTTGTCTTCGCTTTCCAGCGGCCCACTCAGCAGACGCTGAAAAGCCTGCGCGAGCACGAGACGCCATTCGTCGTGCTCAACCGCTCGGTAGCGGGCCTGCCCTGCGTCACCGCGGATCATGCCGCGGGCATGCAGGACCTGCTCGATCACCTGCGGGCCTCGATCCCGGAGATCAAGCCGCGCTTCCTCACCCTCGCCGGTCTCGGCCAAGTCCAAGAGGAGCGTCTCGATGGCTTCGAGCAGGCTTGCCAACGCCGCGGCATTCCCTTCGACCGGGCCAGGAACACGATCGAGTTCGCCGACATCGCCTCGATCCAGACGGCGCGCGTGGCTGCTGCCGCCAAGGGAGCGAACGTGCTTGTATGCGTGAATGACATCGTCGGCACCGTTGTCCTCAGCGAACTCGACCGCCTCGGCATCCCCGTGCCGGGCAAGATCGCCGTCACCGGGTTCGACGATTCGCCCGTCCGCCGCTTGTCCCGCCCCTTGCTCACCACCGTCAGCCTGCCGGTCGAGGAACTGGCGCGCTATGCCGCCACCCGCCTGCAGGCGGAAATCATCGAGAACAGCGCACCCGCTGCCCTGCTGCGCGTGGCCGGTCGCCTGATTCCAGGAGAGTCTACCCCATGAGTCCCGATCGCCTCGCCATCCACACGTTTACCAACAAGCCGTGGTCGATCGGCGAGTGCATCGAGAACTATTCCCGCCGCGGTATCGGCGGCATCTCCGTCTGGCGCGAGACCGTCGCCGGTGAGGATCTCAAGTCGGTTCGCCGCCACCTCGATGACAGCGGCCTGCAGAAGGTCAGCCTGGTCCGCGGCGGCTTCTTCACCGCGATCGACCAGGCCGCCCGCGCCACTGCCATCGAGTCGAACCGCGCGGCCCTCCGCGAGGCTGAAGCTCTCGGCCTGCCGATGATCGTGCTCGTTTGCGGCGCCACCATCGGCCAGACACCGGAAGAGAATCTCGACCAAATCCGGGATGGAATCGCCGCCCTCCTGCCGCAGGCGGAGAGCGCAGGCATCCGTCTTGCGATCGAGCCGCTTCATCCGGTCTACGCCGGCGATCGTTCAGCCGTTGCCTCCTTGCGGGATGCCAATGATCTCGCCGAGTCCTTGAATCATCCGCTGGTCGGGGTCGCCCTCGATGTCTTCCACGTCTGGTGGGAAACCGGCCTGGAGGCCCAGATCCAGCGCTGCGCCGCTGCCGACCGCCTCTTCGCCTTCCACGTCTGCGAATTCAAACCGGACTTCGATCATGTCCTGCTAGACCGCGGGCTGCCCGGTGAAGGCGTGAACGCCTCCGCTCGCATTGCCAAGATGGTCCAGGCGGCTGGCTTCTCCGGTCTGACGGAGGTCGAGATCTTCTCCCGCAAGTACTGGTCCGAGAACCAACACGACTTCTTGGAAAAGATCATCAAGAGCTGCGAGCCGATCTAAGCCTCCAGTCTTCCGTCTGTCGTCTTCCCGTCTTCTGTCTTCAAATCCATGAACACCCGCAAACTCGGCATCATTCTCAACGGCGTCACCGGACGCATGGGCACGAACCAACACCTTGTCCGCTCGATCCTTGCGATCCGCGAGCAGGGTGGGGTGGTCTGCGGCGATACGCGCGTGATCCCGGATCCCATCCTCACCGGTCGCAACGAGGATAAGATCCGCAGTCTGGCCGCGAAGTATGGCGTGGAGCGCTTCACCACCGATCTGGATGCCGCCTTGGCCGATCCCTACAACGAGATCTTCTTCGATGCCTCCGGCACGCCGTATCGCATCGGTTTCCTCGAGAAGGCGATCGCCGCGGGCAAGCACGTTTATTGTGAGAAGCCCATCGCCGTGTCCTTCGGCGAAGCCCTCCGCATCGCCGAGGTGGCGGAGAAGGCCGGGGTGAAGAACGGTGCGGTGCAGGACAAGCTTTGGCTCCCGGGCCTGCGGAAATACCAGCTTCTCAAGGAGCAGGGCTTCTTCGGCAAGATCCTCAGCGTCCGCGGGGAGTTCGGTTACTGGGTCTTCACCGGAGAATACGAGGGTCAGCCAATCCAGCGCCCGAGCTGGAACTACCGCGAGGAAGATGGCGGCGGCATGATCGTGGACATGCACTGCCACTGGCGCTACGTGATCGACAACCTCTTCGGCAACGTCACCCGCGTCTTCTGCAAGGCCGCCACCCACATCGAGGAGCGTCGCGACGAGAGCGGCCAGCCCTTCAAGTGCACCGCGGACGACTCCGCCTACGCCATCTTCGAGACCGATACCGGCATCACCTGCCAATTCAATTCATCCTGGAATGTCCGCGTCCGGCGCGATGACCTGCTGACCATGCAGGTGGATGGCACCGAAGGCTCCGCCATCGTCGGACTGCGCAAGTGCTGGGCCCAGCACCAGAGCGTCACCCCGCGCCCGGTCTGGAATCCGGACATCGACAGCCCCATCAACTACTACGACCGCTGGACCGAGGTGCCGGACCAACTGGCCTTCGACAATGCCTTCAAGATCCAGTGGGAGCTTTTCCTCAAGCACGTCGTGAATGACGAGCCCTTCCGTTGGACCCTGCGCGAGGGCGCGAAGGGCGTCCAACTTGCCGAACTGAGCTGGGAAAGCCACCGCAAGGGCTGCTGGATCGACGTTCCGGTGCTCTGAGCGGGTAGGGTGGGGCGGCGGCAATCTGGCTGCCGCCCGTCTTGTCCCACTCCAGCCTTTCCCCGGGCCGTTTCTTGCTCCAAGATGCGGCCATGAACCTGAAAGCGCTGTTTGCTCTGCTGGCCTTGGCCTCTCCGCTGCCGCTCGCCGCCACCACCATTTCCGTGGTGCCGGTTTACGAGCCGCTCAGCATGCACGGAACGGATGTGGATGACGGCATCACCGACACTGGCGAAGCCCTCCAAGCCACCGTGGCGGCCCGACCGATGGCCCTGACCGGCGCTTTCCCGGAGGTTCTCCTGGAGTCGATCCGCTCGCCTCACAAGTTCCCGTCTAACAACCCGAACTACACGGTGGAGGAGGTGAATCTCCTCGTTCTCTGCAACATCGGGATCGGGGCCGAGGTCACGGAGGAGGGCCTGAAGGTTCGCCTCAATATCGCTAACCTGACCGTCCCGGAGGACGTGGACCTCACCGCGCGGCAGGTCCTCAAGCTCGCCTTGGTCGCGATCCGCAAAACCCTGGAGGAATACCAGAAACCGCAGACCGAGCCGCTGAAGGTGGCCATCCTCATCGAAGGCGTGAACGACGGCACCGCCTCCCTGAAGGAGCTGGAGACGAACTACGTGCTCGGCCAGCAGTAAAGATTCCCGGGCCGTTTTCGGGCGCCGGGAATCCGCATTTCGCAATCCGAAATCCGCAATCCCTGCAAGTGACCCCTTTTCCCTTTTCAAACCCCGTGGCTGCTTGTTTGGATCGCGCAACGCCACGCATCGAATGAGTTTTCCCGAATCCTCCCCCCGCAGCTTCAAGAGAGCCATCCTGAAACTCAGCGGGGAGGCCCTGCGCGAGCCCGGCAGCACCGACAATATCTCGCCGGAGATCGTCGAGCGCATCGCCTCGGAAGTCCGCGACGCCCTCGCTCCCGGTGATCTGGAACTCGGCATCGTCGTCGGTGGCGGGAATTTCTGGCGCGGCGCCTCCGCCAGCGCCCGCGGCATGGACCGCGCCACTGCGGACTACGTCGGTATGCTGGCCACCGTGATGAACTCGCTCGCGCTGCAAGGCTCGCTCGAACACCACGGCGTGACTTGTGTGGTCCAGTCCGCGATCGAGATGAAGAACGTCGCGGAGACCTTCATTCGCCGGAAGGCGGAGCGGCACCTCGGCGAGCGCCGCGTCGTGATCTTCGCCGCCGGCACCGGCAGCCCCTTCTTCTCCACGGATACCACCGCCGCCCTGCGCGCCAGCGAGATGGGCGCGGATGTCGTCTTCAAGGCGACCATGGTCGATGGCGTCTACGACTCCGACCCGAAGAAGAATCCCGATGCCAAGCGCTACTCCCGCATCGGCTTCCAGGACTGCATCTCCCGCCAGCTCAAGGTCATGGATGCCACCGCCTTCAGTCTCTGCATGGACAACAACATCCCGATCGTGATCTTCGATCTGGGTCCGGCGGGCAATATCACCAAGGCTCTCCGCGGCGAGCAGATCGGTACCGTCGTGACGGGCACCGAGACCGTCCTCGGCTGATTCTGGCCGCGCCCTCGATTTTCACTCTCTTTCCTGCTATGGACCCGGAAACCGCCATCCTCGAAACCGAAGAATCCATGGAAAAGGCCGTGGAGTACCTTCACCACGAATTCGCCACCGTCCGCACGGGCAAGGCCTCCCCGGGCTTGATCGAGAACATCGACGTCCATGTCCCGAGCTACGGCAGCACCATGAAGCTCAAGCAACTGGCGATGATCACCGCGCCGGAAGCCCGCCTGCTCGAAGTGAAGGTCTTCGACCCCTCCACCACGCAGGATGTGGAGCGCGCCATCCGCGAGTCCCGCCTCGGCCTCAATCCCGCCGCGGCCAGCATGTCGCTGAGGATTCCGATTCCGGAACTCTCCGAGGAGCGTCGCATCCAGATGGTGAAGCTGGTCAAGCAGCTCGCCGAGGAGGCCAAGGTCCGTGTCCGCTCCGCCCGCAAGGACGGCATGGACATGGCCAAGAAGCTCAAGAACGACAATCTCCTGACCGAGGACGGACAGAAGGACCACGAAACCGAGGTCCAGAAGCTCACCGACAAGTACGTGAAGATCATCGACGAGCAGGTCGCCGCCAAGGAGAAGGAAGTGATGAAGGTCTGAGTAGCCTTCCATCCGCGCTGCTTATCTTTCACGGAGGCACTACATCATTGTCACCCCCGGCCCGGGATGTCATGAGATGGATCCGCATCGGATCCACTCATCCATTCCCGGCGAGATGTGAAAAAGTTCTTCTCCCTCTTCTTGTTTCTCCTGATCGGCGCCGTGCTGGTCTGGAAGTGGAAAAGCCTCGGCACGCAGATCCATCTCGCGCCGGCGGAGATCGTGGGCGGCGTCTTCCGGACCGAGGACCCGGCTCCAGGAAGACTCTACTATTTGACCAGCCAGTGGGAGAAGCGCGTCAGCCGCATCGGTACCCGTAGCTCCAGCACCAGAACCGTCGGCTGGCTCAATATCGATCTCTGGGAGATCGATGCCGCCACCGCGCAGCCCGTCGTGCGCCGCAGGATCAAGCAGGCGAAGGTGCATGGTGATTCCAAGGCTCTGGGCTTGGAGCAGGGGATTCTTTGGGCCCGCATTCCCGAGCTCGTCGGGATCCGTGTGTCGGATGGGCAGATCGTCGCGGATAGCGCGAAGATCGAAGCCCGCAATCCCTCGCTCGCCGGCTTCATGCCGAAGCCGCCCCAAGCCGGTTACTTCCTCACCGATTCGATGCAGCCGCTGAAGTTCTCCGCGCAGACCGGGATGCTCGTCAGGCTCGATGATGCCCGAGTGATGAGAATTGATCCCCTCACCTTGGAAGCGACGCCTCATGTCGAGGCGAAGGCCGCGAACCAATCCGCCGAGGGCCCGGAAGCCTCCACGCCGGTTTACGGAATGGCACCGGTGTCTCCTGCCAATGGCATGGATTGGTATGCCATGGTCCGCGGTCTCGCCATCGAGAAGTCCGGGGGAAAGGAATGGATCGGCCTCTTGGCCGAGCCCGACCTAGCGATGCTTCAGGAGCGCCATGTGGTCACCCACCAGATGGACTTTACGGTACCGCGCAGGCAGCGCCTCTACAGGGCGGAGATCGAGACCGTTCAAGAGTTTCTCGGGCTTCGCACTGTCTACAAGAACCCCGCCGTTCTTCCCGAGAGTCCGGAATTCCTGATGGCCGGACTACTCACCCAAGGTCCCGGCGGCTACGGCCAGCAGTCCGCCCTGTGGCGTCGGGAGCCGGACAGCGTGTTCGTCCTCTCCCGCGACCGCCTCGGCGAGGATGGCCGCCTGCAGCTCTCCCGCGTGACCGGCCCGAAGGGCGCTCCCGCGTGGAGCACCGCCCTGCCGCTCTCCAATATGAGTGCCTGGCTACCCGGCGAGCGTCACGCCCTGATGCTCGGCCCGGCACCTTCCGCCGAGCATTCGCCCATGGCCGAAGAGAACGAGAATCCGGCCCAGCATATCCTCTCCATCGATCTCCAGACCGGGGCCATCCAATCCTTCAATCCCGATCTCCATCGTGACTGGCCTGCCGAAGGGAATCCGGCTCCAGCGTCGTGAGTCACGGTCCGCGGACTACCTTGTCTTATGAGTCGGGCTGAAGGTCCCGATAAACTGGCGGAGGGGATGGGATTGACCTCCGGTCCATGCCGGTTTGCGGCTGCGCCGATGTGAAGATGGTCGCGATTGCTCCCGCCGCATTCAAACCCGCTCGCTTCGCTCGAAAGAGTTCTCATCCCCCCCCTCGTTGTGAGGCGAATCTATGGGCTGCCACGGATCCTGAGAGAGACAAACTGGCGGAGGGGGTGGGATTCGAACCCACGGTAGGTTACCCTACTTCGGTTTTCAAGACCGACGCGATAGACCACTCTGCCACCCCTCCGTGAGGTTCAGGCCGGTCTGCCGAGGACTTGTTGGCATGCCCCGCGATGATTCGCAAGCGCTCAGAACAAATCCGATCCCGGCGGCTTCGGCCGCGGGCCTTCGATTCGTGAACGTATTCTCGCCCCTCCGGGTCGTAAGGTGGCCGGGGCTTTTCTTTTGCCCGCGTGCTGCCATGACTTTCCCGTGAAGCTGGCCCTGCACCGCTCTATCATCTTCTGGTCCGGCATCCTCGTGATGGCTTTTATCTGCTGGGCTTGGAGAGACTCGCAGCAAGCCGTCACTCTTGCCACAATCGGTAGTCCCTCGGCGTTTCATGGGCATAGCGGCATTTTATTCCGGGAAACCCATTCAGATGAGGCCGGGGTGTGGCGTTACCCAGCAACGAGCTTTTACGATAATCCTGTCACGCCTGATCCGTTCCCGCCACCGTTCACCTTCACTACCGAGTTCGACGCCTTGGATCGCAAAGTTGAAATGATCAATACTCTTCCCGAGCTTCTACTCGATAGAGCAATTCCGATCCGGATTGCAGCGGAATATTGGGCCCCGGAGGGCATCCACAACAATCTCACACTCTTCATCCCCCACTGGCTCCTCTTGCTCTCCTTCGCGCTCCCATGGTCCGCCCTGCTGTTCTGGCGGGCGAGGCGGAGGAAGAGGGGGGCACTCAGGGGTGCATGACCCGCCTCGGCTGCGAGAATGGCCGGGGCTTTTTGTTGCGATGGAAAGAATGACGCCACAAGGCATAACGGGGAGGTCTTAGCCCCGAAGGACATCGACAGTCCGCACCGGCCCCGTGGCGTCGGGTGAATGATGGCATGCCGGTCAATGCTCCGCTGGTAATCCGGGAGGGGCTTTTTATCACGCTCTTGTTGAAACAAACCGCTTAAGATGGGCATAGGTAAGAGTAAGTTTCCCCTTTCCCCCGGTGTAGTCCATAAAGCCGCCAGTAAAGATTTCATAGCATCCTGTCCTCGCTATGCGGTTCATAAAGTCGCGCACCTGCTCAACAGGTAGGCCAATCTCATCTGCCGCTGCTTCCTCAAAAGCATCCCAGAAAGTGTTAACCCACTGGAGGTCGTTGTCTTCCCGATTGCGGGGGTGGTCTGAGAACCTATCTAGTATAGACAGGGCCTTGAGTTCCCGGAAGCTGAGCTCATCTAAGATCTTCAATAAATCCTCATACTCCTCCACGTCGCAGGCTTCAGGATCGCTGCCATTGGCAAGCAAGTTGGCGAAAAGGGCGATCTTCTCACTGTGCCTTGTTTCGAGCGCAGCCTTGGTGGTGGTGACGAACTTATGAAGGAAATCATCAGATTCGATCACGTCCTTTGTTAGGGAAACTTCACCCTCGGCCAATGCTTTGAAGAAGGTCTCTGTTCGCTTCTTTCGAATCGTTTCTAGACGTCCAATTAGCACGGTGTCCGCAGCGCCCCCGAGCCCGAGCGGAATCAATTGGCTGAGCGCCCTGACAAAATATGAATCTTGGTACCCCTCTAGGATCTTTTCTGGCAGGTCGGAGTGCATGCCCTCATTTAGCGAATCGCAGGCTGCTGCGCTGCTACAATATCCCCGCTACGTTAGAGTCTCCCGGTCCTAAGCCCGTAAGCGATCGACTCGGCAGGGGTGATACCGATTTGTATACTGCTTTTGAAGGGAATCGGCTTTCTTTGATCATTATGCGTCGTTCCCAACTTGCTTTGTTGCAACAGAATCGGACGCTCGCCAATACTCTTAAACGCGCGGAAGGGTGCTCAAGACCGAAGCGATAGACAACTCTGCCACCCCTCCGTGAGGTTCAGATCGTTCTGCCGGAGACTTATTGGCATGCCAT
Source organism: Luteolibacter rhizosphaerae (assembly GCF_025950095.1). Lineage (NCBI taxonomy): Bacteria > Pseudomonadati > Verrucomicrobiota > Verrucomicrobiia > Verrucomicrobiales > Verrucomicrobiaceae > Neoluteolibacter > Neoluteolibacter rhizosphaerae. The sequence goes on from NZ_JAPDDR010000015.1 coordinate 103,789, forward strand.
GCGATCAGTAAACGTATTCCTCCTCCGGGGAGTAGGGGGCAGGGGATCCGCCGGATGGCGTGCCGTGACTACCGGCCGGTGGCAGCGATCCTTGGAATTCCCCGAAAGCCTGTTGGAAGGAGCGCTCCGCCACCTTGTCACGGCCCCACATCGGCATGCCCGCGCCGCGGCCATTGCCCTCGGCCAGCACCGTCCGGCCGTCCCGCAGCGCGATCCGCGTGTCGGTATTGATCGGGCCCTCGGAGATCCGGAATTCGAGATTCAGTTCGCCTGCCCCATTCCGCACCGGCTGATAGCCGCCGCTGCGCAGGGCTCCGTCCACCTCGCGCACGTAGGTTCGCTCGCGGTCGGACAACTCCGCCGGCATCCCCACCGTCACCGGCGCGTCGTCCGGCGTGAACTCGGTGCGGGACGCGCATGAGGACAGGATCACCAGCGGCAATCCGGCGGCCAACCAACTCTTGAAGCTCTGCATCGCGGCGATCCTAGGGAGGTGGCTTCCGGCATTCAAGCCTGCCGCGAGAGTGGCGCGACGACCCTTGTCGCCGCGCCGTGGCCTGTCAGGCGGTCTTCAATCGAAGGTATCGCCGAACTTCCACATCTGGTTGGTACCCCCGTTCGAGGGCTGGACCGTGACCGAGGCCCCGTTGGCAACCGACTGCCCCTGCACATCCATGCTCCAGGTCGTGTCGTAGTCCGGGTTGAAGCGCATCCAGCCGCCTCCCACCCGCACGGGCAGCCAGCGTTGGTTGCTACCGTTGTGCGTATTCCATACCGACACGGTCGAGATGCCGATGTTCACGTCGAGCGACTTCGTGGGATGCACCACGGAGCCGAAGACGATCCGGCCGCTGCCTGCATCGTTCACCCGCCACTGCTGGTGCGTCTGCCCGTTCCAGTGCCACATCCGCACCGTCGCGCCGTTGTTAGGGTTCGCGCCATCCACTTCCACCGCCTGCGCCTGCGCATGGTTCGGGATCAAGCGGTAGTTCGCGTTCGGCACGATGCCTACCAGCTCCGGCTTCCACTGCTGGCCCGCGCCGCTGTTCCAAGCCCACTGCAGCACGTCGCCGTTGCCCTGTGCCATGTCGATCACCTGGCCGCTGTTGCCGTTGCTGCCCTTGTGCGCCAGATACAGGTTCCCGTTCGGCTGCTGCCGCACGTAGAAGCGCTGGGCATCACTGCCGCTCGCCGTGTGCTGCACAAGGTCCGCACCGTTCGCGTAGCTGTTGCCGATCACATCGATCCACTTGTCGCTTCCCTGGCGATTGAAGCTATAGGTGCCATCGCTGTTCCGCCATGCCACCCAGCGCTGCGCCGTGTCCGCATCGTTGGATGTGGCCATCACCAGCGGCAGCGCGTTGCCCGTGCCCGCCGGTCCGGAGAGCGACTGGTTGTTGTAGTGGTTCACCAGCCGATAGACCCCGCCGCTGACCAGCGGGCGATGTCCCCCGGCGTAGCGCGGGCCGAATGAGATCTGGATCGTCGCATAGCGGTTCGGGTTCGTGCCGCCCACGCTCAGCGTTTTGAAGGTCACATCGGACAGGCTGTCGTGCCATTCCTGATTCACGCCCAGCGGCGCATCGCCGGAGTGGTAGGAGGGATTGTTGAAGTCCACCAGGGCCGTGCCGCTGCCAGCCCAGCTCTTCTCCGTGTGGAAGGTCACCCCGTTCGTGAAGGCGGTGTGCACGCTGTCCACGTTGTTGCCCAGAATGCTCAGCCAGTAGGTCTCGCCATCCGGACGATCCACCTTCAGTCCGCGGACGCGGCCATCGTTCAGGTTGATGGCCCCGTCGTTCTGATAGATCGTATAGGTCCCGCTTCGCGAGACCGTGGACACCGTGTTGTCCGGCAGCCAACCCAGCCGGTTCAGGTAGTTCATGTTGAAGCTCCGCGTGGAGTGCACCGAGCCGTTGTTCCCCATCCAGCAGGAGGAGTCGTTGTACTCCTGCTGAGTGCGGCTGGGCGACATCGGGTTGCCATCGCTGCTCCGCCAGGTGTTCGCATGCGGCAGGCCGAGCACGTGGCCATATTCATGGATGAAGACCCAGGCCGCGAAGTTGTTCTCCATGATGATGTTGTTTCCGTAGGCCACGCCCGCGTAGCCTTGGCCCGGATCGGGCAGGATCACCACATAGGTGCTGTAGTTCGCCAGATTGTAGCCGCCTGCCTGCGCCAGCGCCTTGCACTGGTTCATCCAGTCGTCGCGGTTCGTCCACGAGCTGAGCTGATAGACCGGCGTGAAGGTCAGTGAGATCCCCGCCTTGCCATAGGAGGCGAGCTGCATCCGGTTGTGGAAGTCCGTCGCCGCATTCGTCAGATAGCTGTTGTCCAGCATCTGCGAAGTCAGATTCCGCCCGCCGCCCTGCGCCCGCATGATCAGCAGGGATTTCGTCCCGTGCGTGTGGCTCGTCGGCGGCCTGCCGAAGACGCCGTCATGACCGGAGGCACTGCTATCGCCGCTGGCATACTGCGCGTGCGGCGAGGGATTCCAGTTCTCGTCGTTCGTGGTCTGCCGCGATTGCGATTCCGCCAGCGCCAGCGATGACTCCACCGCTCCGAGGTGCGCGGAGCAACACGCCGTCGCTTGCCGCTCGCCGAACTGCACCATGGCTGCGGCTTCCGCATTCGCGACCGGCACGGCCCCCGGTGTCTCATCGATCCGGCACAGGTCGATTGGGTCCGCGCCCGATCTCTCGCCGAGCTCCAGCTCCCGCAGCGCGCTATCGAGCACCGCCAAACGCCCGTCCACCGCGATGCCGTGAATCGAGCCGTCGTCGATGAAGGACATCTTCGCCCGCTCGCCATAGCGATACGCATCATAGCGCACGCCATCCACCTCGGCGAAGTCCGGCGACTCCTCGGCCGTTTCACCTTGGTGAGCCAGCACCCAGACTCGCCCGGCATCGCCGGTGCCGCTTACCCGTGACTCCATCAGCCCGGCGAATTCCTCGGGCAAGGCATCGCGAACCGCCATCGGCAGCGCATTCGCCAGCGCCCGTCGAGGATCCGCCTCGATCTGACCGGAGATTGCTGTTAGACGCGCTACCGCGAGCCTTCGTCCCTCTCCCGTCATCGTCGCGCGCTCCGCCTCGGAGCCCGACGCATATCGTTTCGTCCACTCCGCGAAGTCGCGGATCACCGGATCAGGATCGCTGTCCCAAGTGGCTCCCATGATCTTCCTCTCCGGGAGTGCTGCGGCCTTCGCCGCGCCCTCCGCCTCCGCCGTCCCGAAGGAAAGCGCGGCAGCTCCTTGCTTCTCGCGTCGCGCCGTCTGCGAAGCCGGGGCAGACGGCTTCAACTGCGGTGTTTCTCTTCCGGGCTCCGTGGTGCTCGCCGAGGGCAGAGGCGGGCTGGTCCACATCTTCGTGCCGGTCGCTCCGGCCACTAACAGCACCAGCACGATCCCGGCGCGTGTACATCTTGAACGGGCCTTCCGGTCCTTTGGACCGGTGCTTTCTTTTGGCTTCATGGTTTCTCTCGGGTTTCCGATTTCCCTCCGCCTCGCGGCAGAGAGATATCTTTGTGTGGTCTCGATCCGCCCGAAGAACGGATCTCCACGCTAACCATGATGCTGGCCGGTCCAGCCTTGCCTACCTACCCGGTTGGACAGTTTTTATCTATCAGCTTCCGCCGCGCTCCGCCGCTTGAAGCTCTCAAACTCCATCCGGCAGTAGTGCTTCGCGATGAAGATCCCCGCCGTCATCGCGGAGATGATCTCCAGACTGGGGTAACCCCCGATCGCGGTCCGGTAGCGCAAATGGTTGTACCATTGCAGATCCCATTCGTGCGCCGCCCACCACGAGAACGCCGCATGGAAGCTCGCGAAGGCCATGGTCCCGGTAATCACGAATCCAAACCAGCGCCCCGCTTGTAGCCAGTTCTTCGGCAGCGGCCACGCCATGAACATTGCCCGGTGAAACTCAGCCCCCGAAAGCGTGCGCCCGTAGAGCTGCTGGCAGATGAACTCCCGAGCCGTTGCAGGCTTCGTTGCCAGCGGGGCAGGGGAGTAGCGCCAGTAGAGAAAGAGCGGGATCAGCAGGAAGGCCACCACCGTGCCGATATTGATCAGCACCAGCGTCGGCGCACTCGCGCCCCACCACGCCACCAGCGGATTCGCCTCGCTGCTCAGCGATGGATTGAAGTGAAACGTGCTCGCGATGTCCGAAGCGCGGGCAGCGCTGATCATGAGCAGGGAGACAAGGGCAGGAATCGCGCGTTCTTTCATTCGTCGGAAGACCTCAACTCCTGAACAGCGGCAGCCACCGGGGAATTTATCCCCCGGATTGAGAGTTGAACCTGTCGACCCGCTGGTTTTTCCTCTCCCCATGCCCATCGACGCCTATGCCAACCGTTTCGTCTGCGATCTCGTCGCTTACGAGCCCGGGAAGCCCATCGAGGAAACCGCCCGCGAACTCGGCCTCGATCCTGCCGATATCGTGAAGCTCGCCTCGAACGAGAACCCGCTCGGCCCTTCTCCTCTCGCGAAGGCTGCCATGGCCACGGCTCTCGATGAATCGCACATCTACCCGGATGGCGGCGGCTGGAAGCTTCGCACCGCCATCGCCAAGCGCTTCGATCTCGATATTTCAAACGTCGTGCTCGGCAATGGCTCGAACGAGATCATCGAGCTCCTCTGCCACAGCTTCCTGAATGGCCGTGCCGAGCTGATCGCTTCTGATCACGCCTTCGTCGTCTACAAGCTCATGGCCACGCTCTTCGGCGCCAAGTACGTCGAAGTGCCGGATCCCGGCTACGTCCACGATCTCGAAGCGATGGCCGATGCGATCACGCCGGATACCCGTCTCGTCTTCATCGCGAACCCGAACAATCCCACCGGCACTGTTGTCGGTCAGGAAGCGCTCGATCGCTTCATGGCCCTCGTCCCGGAGCACGTCGTCGTCTGCTTCGACGAGGCCTACCACGAGTTCCTCGATGATGCGCCGGACATGCTCAAGTATGTCCGCGAGGGGCGCAATGTCGCGATCCTCCGCACCTGCTCGAAGATCCACGGCCTCGCCGCCCTGCGCATCGGTTACGGCCTCTGCTCGAAGGGTGTTGCCGAGATCCTCCAGAAGGCTCGGCAGCCTTTCAATACGAACGCCATTGCTCAGGCCGGTGCCCTCGCCGCGCTGGAAGACGCCGACCACGTCGCGAAGACGCGTGCCATCAACAAGGAAGGCCTCGCCTTCTATGAGGCTGCCTTCCGCGAGCGCGGTCTGGAGTTCGTCCCCAGCGTCGCGAACTTCATCCTGGTCCGGGTAGGGGAGGGGGATCGCGTCTTCCGCGAGATGCTCAAACAGGGCGTCATCATCCGTGCCATGAGCGGCTACAAGCTGCCGGATTGGGTCCGCATCTCCATCGGCACCCCGGCTCAAAACCGCCGCTGCATCGAGGTTCTCGATTCGGTTCTGGTTCCTGCAAACGTTTGAAGATATTGTTTCGCATGGTTTGACAGTTTAGGGCCCTGTCCCTATTTCTAACCGCGGATAGAAGCGGGAGTTTATGGCCGGAGTCGCCTTCCAGGACCAGAGGGAATTCAGATGTAACCACTGTAGTGGGAAGATCCTTGTGCCCAAGGATATGCCCCCCATGACGGGGCCTTGCCCGCATTGCGGCAGTACTATCACGTCCCCGGATCACGCCGCGGATCAGCATGTCCAGCAGGTGAGCGCTATGGTGGAAGTCCCCGCCGTGGTCGTCACCCAGCAGGTGGAGGTTCCTGCTAGCTCGCGCCCCTCGGCGGGGCCGCCGCCTCTGCCGCCTTCAGCCGTGGGGAAATCACCTCCTCCGGCCGAGTCCCGTTTCGCTCCTCCCCCCAGCCAAACGCCGAAGCCGGAACCCGTCGCCAAGCACGAGCCGGTCTCCCCCTTCGCTTCCCCCTCTACCCCCTCGGTAGCCCCCGCCTCGCCCTTCGCTTCCCCGGCGGCTCCGGTCACACCATCGGTAGCCCCTGCGACTCCTTCGGTTTCCCCCGCGCTTCTCACCCCGCCACCGGTGATTCGTGTGGAGCCGGTGGAGCTTCCAAGCTCGATCACCGCTCCCGGCATGGACTACTTCCCTGGCCCGCCGGGGATCGATGCTCAAGCTGCCACCGCAGCGCGTGAGGCTGCCGAGAAAGAGGCCGCTTCCGCCCGCCAGGCTGCGGCCAATGCTGTCGCCGCTCGCGAAGCCGCGGAGAGGGAGATCGCTGCCGCCCGCGAAGCTGCTGCTAGGGAAATCGCCGCCGCTCGCGAAGCCGCGGAGAGGGACGCCGCCGCGCAAGCCGCGGCCGCGCGAGAGGCCGCGGAGAAGGAGATCGCCGCTGCCAGGGAACACGCAATTCAAGAAGCCGCGGAGAAGGAAGCTGTCGCGCGCGAGGCCGCAGAAAAAGAGATTTCCGCAGCTCGCGAAGCTGCCGCTCATGCCACCGCGGCTCGTGAAGCCGCGGAGCGGGAGATCGCTGCAGCGCGTGATCTCGGTGCCAAGGAGGCCGCGGCCAAGGAAGCCGCCGCCCGCGAGGCTGCGGAGAAGGAAATCGCTGCCGCCCGTGAAGCCGCGGCGAAGGCTGCTGCCGCACGCGATGCGGCGGAAAAGGAAATCGCTGCCGCCCGCGAAGCCGCCGCCAAGGAGATCGCCGCCGCCCGTGAAGCGGCCGAACAGCATGCCGCCGCTGCCCGCGAGGCCGCGGCGAAGGAAGCTGCCGCCGCGGTAGCAGTTGCCCGGAAGGAGGCCGCGGCCCGTGAGGAAGCTGCCCGTGAGGCCGCCCGGAAGGAGGCCTCTGCTCGCGAAGCTCAAGCACGCGAGGCTGCTCAGCGCGAGATTGCCGCTGCCCGCGAAGCGGCGGAGAAAGAAGCGGCCGCCATCCGCGAAGCCGCAGCCAAGGAAGCCGCTGCCGCCAGGGAGATCGCCGCCAAGGCTGCCGCCGCCCGCGAAGCCGCGGAGAAGGAGGCTGCCTCTGCGCGTGAAGCTGCGGCGAAGGAAGCTGCCGCCCGTGAGAACGCGACGAAGGAGGCCGCCCAACAGATCGCCGCCGCTCGCGAAGCCGCCGAGAAAGAGGCCCTTGCCGCGCGTGAGCACACCGCTCAGGAGGTCGCTGCGAAAGCTGCCTCCGTCCGTGAGGCTGCCGCCAAGGAAGCCTCTGTGAAAGAGGCCGCCGCCCGCGAAGCCGCACAGCGCGAGATCAACGCGGCCCGTGAGGCTGCTGCCAAGGAGGTGGCTGCTCGTGAAGCGGCCGAGAAGGAGGCCGCCACCGCGCGTGAGGCCGCGGCCAAGGCTACCGCCGCCCGCGAGGCTGCCGTTCAAGAAACCGCGGTGAAAGAAGCCGCCGCTCGCCAGGCTGCCGAGAAACAGGCCGCGATCGCCCGCGAGGAAGTCGCCCGCGCGACCGCCGAACGCGAAGCTGTTCTTAGAGAAGCTGCTGCCAAGGAGGCCGCCGCCCGTGCCGCCGCCGAGCGCGAGGTGACGGAAGCCCGCGATCACGCCGCCCGCGAGGCCGCGGAACGCGAAGCTGCCCGGAAGAGAATCGCCGCCGAGCCGGATGCGGCCAAGGAAGCCGTCGCCCGTGCCCTTCCGCGCAAGATCATCTCGATCGGTCTCGGGCCCGAACCTGCCTCCCGACCGCTTCCTGCCGAAGTTCGCTCCGAACCGGAACCTGCCCCTGCAGTTCCTGTGGCTCGCAGCACCCCGGTCGAGCCCGCACCTGCTCCTGTGCCGACCCCGACCCCGGCACCGGCACCTCCGCCTCAGGCTGCGCCCCCCTCACCCGTGCAGCAGGTTCCCGCGCCCGCCTCGGCCCCGCTTCCTCCCGCTCCCGAACCGCAGCCGAGACCGCTTCCCGGGCGTGTTTCCATCGGCCTTTCGGATGAAGCCCTCGCTTCCATCCGCCCGCCCGCGCCTGCATCCGAACCGGCTCCCGATTCCCGCGCCCGGGTGGCGGACCCGGTTCCGGTGGCCGCGCCCGAAATCTTGGAGCGGGAAGAGCGCCTTGCTCCCGCCAAGCGCAAGTCCAAGCCGGCCCAGAGCTCCCGCAAGGGCCTGATCGTGGCCATGCTGCTCCTTCTCGCGGTCATCCTAGGCGGCATGGCACTGGTCCCCCAGTTGATCAAGAAGATGATGGGGGATCCTGCTTATGCCAAGGGCACCTCTCCTCGCGGTGCGAGCCCCTTGGGCGCGTCCCACTCGAACGACCCGAACGCGTGGCAGGAAGAAGCCCGCCAAACCCTCTCCGAGTTCCTCAAGGCGGAGTCTCCCGCAGGTAAGGCCGCCTTCTCCATCCGCGGCAGCGAGCTCCTCCCCGTCATGATGTCCTTCTACGGGCCGGGGCCTATCGACGACTCGGATACCCCGCTCTCGGGATTCGCCGTGGAGAATCTTCCGCCGGAGGATCACAAGCGCGGCATCTACCGCATGACCTTCGACCGCCCGCCGCAGTTCGAGTTGAAGGAGTTCTTCGGACCCCTAGCGCCCCTGGAGGTGCAGATGAAGGTCGAGGAGCCGGATCTGCTCCTCTCCTCGCTCGCCCGGGTCGGCAATTTCACTTCCGAGCCGGTGAAGGTGGATGTTTTCTTCAAGCGCACCCCGGATGGCCTGAAGATCGATTGGGAGACTTTTGTCCAGACTAAGCACCGCACCTTCCGCAGCTTCACCGAGCTTCAGGATCCGGGTAAGCACGGCGTCTTCCGCGTCTTCATCATGGAAGATGTTCCCGAAAAAGGCCGCGCCACCATCGGCCACAAGACTTACAAGATCATCGATCCCGCGTACCGCATGGACTCCGTCCGCGTGGAGGCCCCGGTGGACTCGGAACTCGGGCGCGCGCTTTCGAAAGTGAATTGGCTCGGCGTCCGCGATGCCCGACCCGTCACCAAGACCGCCACTCTGGAGCTTGAATGGACCACGGGGACCACGCCGAAGCTCGTCATCAAGCGCTTCCTCTGCTGGGAGTTCCTCGGTATCGGCGGTGAAGCGGTTCCCGGCTCCGGCAGGTAAGACATGAGCGCCTCGGACACCATCGTGGCGCTTGCCAGCGGCGGCGGCACTTCCGCCGTCGCCCTCATCCGCCTTTCGGGTCCGCAGGCAGAGTCCATCTCGGACCAAGCCTCCTCCGGAGCCGCCAGCTCCGCTCAGGAGCGCCGTGCCACCCGCGCCAAGATCCGCGATGCCGCCGGCCGTGTGATCGATGATGTGCTTCTCACCGTGTTCCGCGGCACCCGCAGCTTCACCGGCGAGCCCGCCGTGGAGATCGCCTGCCATGGCGGAAGGCTTATCGTTCGCCGGATCATCGAGCGTCTCCTGGAGTGCGGGGCTCGCAGCGCCGGCCCCGGCGAGTTCACCGAGCGCGCCTTCTTGAATGGAAAGCTCGACCTCACCCAAGCAGAGGCGGTCATGGATCTCATCTCCGCGAGCAGCGATCTCGCCCTGCGCGCCGCCCATGAGCAGCTCGAGGGCGGAATTGGCCGCCGCACCGCCGCACTTCGGGAGGATCTCATCGGCTTGGTCGCCCACCTGGAGGCATGGATCGATTTCCCGGAGGAAGACATTGATCCCGATACCGGGGACCTCTTCCGTGGACGTATCTCCGCCGCACAGGAGGGGATCGCCGCGCTCCTTTCTACCGCGGAGCAGGGCCGCGTCCTGCGCGAGGGCGTGCGCACCGTGATCTGCGGTCGCCCGAACGCCGGGAAATCCAGCCTCCTCAATCTTTTCCTCGGCTGCGAGCGCGCCATCGTCAGCGATGAAGCAGGCACCACCCGCGACACCATCGAGGAGATGGTCGTTCTCGATGGCATCCCCCTCCGCTTGGTCGATACCGCAGGTCTCCGCGATGAGGCGGGCGGCGTGGAGCGCGAGGGCATGCGCCGCACCCTCATGGAGGCCGAACGCGCGGACTTGGTCCTCGTGGTCCGCGATGCCTCGCTTCCCCCGGCGGAAAGCGAGATCGAGCTGCCCGCCACCGGCAAGGCCCGGATCGTCACCGTTCTTAACAAGGCGGACCTAAACGTCGATCCCGCTTGGGGCGGGAATAACGGCGTAAAGATCTCCTGCACAAGCGGCGAGGGTTTCCCCGATCTGCGCCATGCCATCGGTGAGGCCCTCGATCTGGGCGAGGCGGATTGGGGCGAACACGCGGTCGCCATTAACACCCGCCATCGCGATTGTCTCCGCCGTGCCGATGCCTCGCTGGCCGCTGCCGACGCCCTTTTGACCACCGCGCAACCACCCGAACTCGCCGCCTTGGAACTTCGTGAAGCCCTCGAAGCCCTCGGCGAAATCGCCGGAAAGGTCGATGCGGAGGAAGTCCTTGGCGCGATCTTCAGCAGCTTCTGTATCGGGAAATGAATATCGTCGTCCTTACCGGTGCGGGAATCTCCGCCGAATCCGGCGTGCCTACCTTCCGCGGTGCAGATGGCCTGTGGGAGGGCCACCGGGTGGAAGAAGTCGCCACGCCGGAAGCCTTCGTCCGCGACCCCCATCTGGTCCACCATTTCTACAATCTCCGCCGCGCCAAGCTGCTGGACGGCACCATCCACCCGAATCCCGCCCACCAGGCGCTGGCTCGGCTAGCGGCATCGAAGGAGCATCGCCTCTTCCTCGTCACCCAGAACATCGATGACCTCCACGAGCGTGGCGGCTCGCCGGATGTCCTGCACATGCATGGCGAGCTGCTGAAAAGCCGCTGCACCGAGTGCGGGGCCGTGGCGGATTGCCGGGAGGATCTCGGTCGCGCCTCGGTCTGCAAGGCCTGCGGCCACCTCGATTGTCTTCGCCCGCACGTCGTCTGGTTCGGGGAGATGCCCTTCGGCCTCGATGAGATCTCGGTCGCCATCTCGCAGGCCGATCTCTTCGTGGCGATCGGGACCTCCGGCAATGTCTATCCCGCCGCCGGCTTCGTCTTTCTCGCTCGCCAAGCCGGGATCAAGACCCTGGAGATCAATCTGGAAGTCAGCGAGGGCACCCGCATTTTCCACGAAAGTCGCCGCGGCAGGGCAGGGGATCTCGTCCCGCAGTGGGTCGACGAACTCCAATAAGGAGCAGAGACCTTATTGTCGCTGACGCCGGTTGGGGCAGCCTCTTTCAAGGCCCGCCTGATCCGTCCCCATCCGAGCTCTCCCTTTTCCCGCAAGGATCGGGGTTGATTTCCCGTTGAAAGCGCAGACCCTTTGACTCCATGAAATTTCGCGCCGGGAAGCCGGTTCTCTGGACCCTCATCGCCACCGCGGGCCTTTCGGCGGCAGCGGTCGAGAATCTGTCCAAGGAACAGTCTCCGGATATCCCCGCGCAGATCGCCCGGCTTTCCGACGATTCCTACTCGGTTCGCGAGCTCGCGACTCGTGATCTCTGGTCCCTCGGCGAGGCGGCCCTGCCCGAGCTCCAACTCGCCGCCCGCGGGCGTGACCCGGAGGCCGCTATCCGCGCCCGCGATCTCGTCCGCAAGATCGAACTCGGCATCCTTCCCGACAGCTCGCCCAAAATCGTCGATCTGGTGATGCGTTACGATCAGGGCTCCCGGGACATGCGCCAGCGCGTGATCCGCGATCTGCGGAACGAACGCGCCTTCCGCCAGATCCTCAAGCTCTACGCTCTCGAGAAGGATCGCGAAGCTCTTTCGATGCTCGAAGTCGAGGTGCAGGGCGTGGCCCTCGATGCCGCCCGCGAGTGCCTCGGATCGGACCAGCCGGACATCAAAAGTGCCTTCGAGTACCTGAAGATGGCCCGGCCCCGTGCCACCGAATACATGGCCATCGCCAGTCTCCATCGCGCCACCGGCACCTTGGACAAGGCGCTGCAGGAGGCACCGGAGAAGGATCACCTGCTGCGCTTCTGCCTTCTCGCGACTTCCGGCCGTTTGCAGGAAGCCGCGGATGAGGCGGACCAGGCCGGTCTCGATATCCTCTCCGCCCGCGTGCGCATGCTTGGCGGGGATCCCTTGCCATGGCTGGCACTCGCCCCCTCTTCACCCCAGTCTTCCCAGTCCTCGGGCTTGCCTGCTTACCGCGAGATCGCGGTCGCCCTCTGGAGCGGCGGCCAAGCTCCTCCGGAGGAGTTGAAGGAACTTCGGAGGCAGGCTCGCTCCGGCGATGAAGATGATCAGCTCAGGGCCGCACTGCTGCTCTTTCTTATCGGCGACCACATCGAGGCGCAGGGGGTCCTGAACCGGCTGCATCCGAATGCGGCCATGACCCATTTCGATGCCATCGAGGATGTGGATTCCGCGCTGAAGGCCATCGGCCTTGATCCCGCCGCCCCCGATTACACCGCTTGGGCCGCCAAGCGATTCCAAGTCTTCCTCGAAGCGCCGGAGACGGAGCGCAACGAGCTCCTCGACCTCGAAACCCTCGGCGCCTTCCTCGAACGTCGCGGACTCTACAAGGAGCTTGAAGCTGCCTTCGTGCCGCCCTTGCTGAAGCTCGCGGAGGAGAATCAGGACGACTTCCTGATGCTGATCACCCGCCTCTTCCCGCAGGGCTCGGAGGACGAATCTCCTCCCGTGATCCGCCCGGTCCTCAAGGCGGCTTCGGCTTATGCCGGCGACGATGAAGTGCGCTGGGTGCAGGTCGTGGAGCACCTCTTCGATTCCTACGGGAATCCTGCCCAGATCTGGACTTGGCTCGCCCAGATGGAGCCGGAGCTGGACCGTGCGGCGCGCCTCGATCTGCTGGCACGGCTTCACTTCCTGCTCCCGGATCCCGACGATCAGCGTCGCGTCTTCCAAAAGAAGGTTTGGGCTCTGATCTCGAAGGAGGAGAAGGCCGATCGCAAGCGCATGGTGGAGACCCTGATCGCCACCGTCTCCACCAAGAAGGATCCGGCCCTGCTCCTCGATTGCATCGCCGAGCTGGAGGATGCCGAGGGCGCACGCTTCGGCTGGGACCGCTACAAGGGTGAGGCCTTCATGCTGCTCGGACGTTGGGACGAAGCCGCGAACCTCTGGCTTGCGAGGGCCAAGGATGACCCGGGCATTTCCTACTACCATGTCCGCGCCGCCGTTTGCCTGCGCCGTGCCGGCAAGGAAAGCGCCGCGCTTGAGCAGGAGGCGAAGGTGGATCTGCTCGCTCTCGGCGAAACCCGGATCCTGCGGGATTGCGCGGAGGTTTATGCCGCCAACGGTGACTTCGCCCGTGCCCGGGCCTGTTGGCAGCGGGCCGCGAATGAATGCACCGGCGACCATTTGAACTTCTCCTGGGTTGTCAATGAACTCACGGACTACGCCTTGGCTGAATCGGATTGGAAAACCGCCGCGACTCTTCGCGAGGCCCGCTTGCTGGAGCGCGCCATGGTGTCGGAAAAAACCGCCTACGCCTCCGCCATCTGTCTGAAGGAGCGGGTCGAGAGTGATCTCATGCGCGGCTTTGCCCTGCTCTCCCGCGATCGCAGCCGCGCCCTCGAAATGATTCGCCCCGCCTTGGACAAGCCCTTCGCGGACACCGCTCTGGCCGACTACTTCTTCGAGCCCATGCGTGGGGCCGGTCTCGTCAGCCTTCACGACGAAGCCTTCGAGAAACTCTGGAATCACCTCCAGCCCGTCATCGCCCGTTTCCCCGCCTGCGAGAACGTCCAGAACTCCGCCGCCTGGCTGGCGTCCCGTGCCACCCGTCGCCTCGATGAGGCCGGCAAACTGCTCGAAAACGTCCTCAAGACCAGCCCGCGGCAAGGCGCCTATCTCGATACCATGGCCGAAGTCCATTTCGCCCGCGGTGATCGCGAGAAGGCCGTCGAGTTCTCTCAAAAGGCCCTCGCCGAGGAGCCGGACGACGCCCAGCTCCTCCGCCAGCACCAGCGCTTCGTCAGCGGCCCGCTGCCAAAGTAGCACCTAGGGTTTGGGATCAGCGGCTCGCCACCCTTGGCACCAGTGCCGCGGCCCTTTCCCTCAGTAGAAGAACTCCCGGTAAACTACCGTCCCGCAGCCGCCGATCCACAGCAGCATCGAGAGCGTGGTCCCCCAGATAAAGATCCGGTAGATCGGGATCAGACCCCAGAACCAGCGGAAGTGTGCCACGCCCGCCGCGGCCAGATAGCAGAGCGCCAGGATTCTGGCGCTCTCACCCCGGAGGGTCGCCCCGCCTGCTTTCCCCGGCCACCAGATCATCTCCTTGGAAAATCCTTTCCAAGCATACCACGCCACGGCCGCCGGAAGGAGGATCCCCAGAAAGATCATCCTCACCCGGCCTCCCTGGCCCGGAGGGTGGGCCAGATCCGTCGCCTCCTCGTAAGCTCGATCCCGCCTCATTCGTCTGCCTTTCCCTCGCTACCTGCTACTCGCTACCGCCACTTCCCCACTTCTCACCCCAGCGTCAGCACCACGGGACAATGGTCCGACCCCGTCACATGCGGATGGATCGCCGCATCCTTCATGCTGCCGATGATTCCCTTGGAAGCGCCGAAGTAGTCGATCCGCCAGCCCACGTTCCGGGCTCGGGCCCCGCCGCGCAGGCTCCACCACGAGTAGGCATCCTTCTTGTCCGGGTAGAAATGCCGGAAGCTATCGTGGAAGCCGCTTCCCAGCAGCAGCCCGAATCCCGCCCGCTCCTGGTCACTGAACCCCGCGCTCTTCCGGTTCTCCTTCGGCCGGGCGATATCGATCTCCTCGTGCGCCACGTTCAGATCCCCGCAGAAGATCACCGGCTTTCCGCTCTTCTCCAGCGCATTCAGATACAGGCGGAAGGCCTCGTCCCACTCCATCCGGTAAGGCAGCCGCCGCAGCTCGTCTTGCGAGTTCGGCGTATAGACGTTCACCAGGAAGAAATCCGGATACTCCAGAGTCAGCACCCGGCCCTCCTTGTCGTGGTAGTCGATCCCCATTCCCATCCGCACGTTCAGCGGCTCCTCCCGCGTGAATACCGCCACCCCCGAGTAGCCCGGCTTCTCCGCCGAGTTCCAGAACGAGTGATAGCCCCCGAACTCCAGCGGTAGCTGCACCTGCTCCGGCCGTGCCTTCGTCTCCTGCAGGCAGAGGATCTCCGGCTTCTCCGAGGCCAGATAATCCGGCAACCCCTTGCCAAGGGCCGAGCGCACACCATTCACATTCCAAGAGATCAGCTTCATCCCCCTCACCAAACCCCGGCAGGGCAGGGGACTCAAGCAAAGTCCCAGCCCTCTCCACCCGGGAGCGCGGAGCCTCCGGCCCGCAGAAGCCACCCCGGCAGCTACAGTCACCCTCATGTAGCGGAAGGACCCTCGTCCTTCCGGCTGCTCGCGTCCGCCCCAAGGAGAGCCACCCCCTTTGCTCTAACGCCCTCCCGGGAGCGCGGACTTCAGTCCGCCCGAGCTTCGGGTAAAGCCAAGCCCGCCACCCGATCCCCGTCCATTATCTACTACATGAATAGTAATAAAACAATCGCCCTTCCCGCCGATCAAGCAGGGCAGGGGACTCGTCCCCGCCCGACCATCCTCCAACTACTACACCCCTAGTATCAATCCTCCCTCCGCCCACTTTCCGTGTCTTCCGTGTATTCCGTGGTTCCTCCTCCTCCTCCGCCATCCGCGCCATCCGCGCCATCCGCGCCATCCGCGCCATCCGCGCCATCCGCGGTAAAACACCTCCAGCTCCCGATCCACCCCTCGAAAACCCGATCCACAGACATTTCCAGACCTTTCCCGCCTCGAAACCACCCCCTCAACCCTCCGTTTCACCCCGTGTGACGGCAATTTCACCCCTTCCGACGCCCCGGAACCGTCCGGATCTGCAT
>NZ_JAPDDR010000016.1 GCF_025950095.1 Luteolibacter rhizosphaerae
AATCCCGTCGTTTGATCCGCGACCACGAGGTAAGGATCGAACATTCGGAAGCGCTGATCTATCTCTCCATGACCAAGCGCATGCTCGCAAGAATCGACGCCTGACCATTTTTCAGACAGCTTCTTAGGAAGAATGGTAACAAAACTCGCGCAGGGGTGAGTCGCAGAAATCGTGCTGACTGGAGAGCCGTGAAAAAATTGTGGGACGAATTGGGCTACGGCGAGATCCTGAGCCAAGAAAACCGGCTGAGGATCGATAACGGCGTGGTTCCTAGGGTGGACGAGGATTGGATCGCGATTCATCCGGAGGACGAGGGCTTGCTGGGTGAGAAGATCTCTATCCACCATATTCTGGGTCTGTCACTAAGCGTTCCTGCGCCCCGAACCAGACATTATGACTCGCACAGGCCGGGTGGTCCCCGATACAATTGGGGACACGTGCCATCGCAATTGCCGATCTACCGCGACCGCTAGAGAACCTATCTGATGCCAAACAATGATTCACCCTGATCATCCTATCCAGACACTCTTGTTCTTCGTCGCCTCTGAGTTTGGAGACGCAGATATTTCAAGAATTGAGGGCTTTGTTGACAACCTAAAGGTGAGCCGTGCGTGGATGATCCATGCGCCAGTATTTGTGAACGAAGAGGACGAAGAGACATCGACTTTGGGGCTTTACTTGGATCTCTATTCAGCACTCCCGCCGGCAGATCTTCCTCTGGAAGTCGATCGCCAGGCTCTAGAAGAAGTGAAAGAGCTTGTTTCACACATCCAAGCCCTATCGAGAACTACTGGTCTTGCTTTTGATGTAACTTTGGATGAAGATGACATAGGTTCAATCGAGAACGGCGAGCTGGATCGAAACTTTCGTGTCGGGTTCTTGGAAGAGTGGGAGCGAGTGTTGGTAGAACGGGAGGGCGGGTGACATCTTCCGGATGCCGCGTTCACGGCGGCGCGGGAGCTCCGGCAGGGTCCGCGGAAGGGAGATACCGGATCTAACAGTTCAGCGTTGGCCGAGGATCGGGGCCGGTCGGCCAAGCCTGCGGTGGACCAAGCCTATGCTCGTGTCCGGCAGGGCCTGGCCGGCATCGGGCTCCGGCACGGTCGAGGTGCCAGGAAGGTGAAGACCTTCCTGCCCGGTGACTCGCTGCCAGCCTATCAGAAGGGAGTGGCGAAGCTTGCACGGGCAGTGCGAGACGGCGGCGGTGACGTGACCGGCCCTCTGCGGGATCACGCCGCGGACATCGCTGGCGCGGTGATGAACCGAGGCAAGCAGGACGAGGCTCGCTTGATCGCCAGCCTGCGCGGGGCCGAAGCAGGCTCCGCGGAGCCGGTCTTGCCCGGGGATGTGATGTCGCTCGAGGGCGATGCCAAGCGCACCGCGATTCAGGATGCCTTCGCGAAGCTCGCGATAGACCATTCATTCGGGCGCTTGGCGGACGTGAAGGTTCCGGAGAATCTGCTGCCGCTCTTCCGTGCCGTGAAGGAGACGACACGGGCGGTGCTGGGGGTGGCGCGTGAAATCGAGAGGACGGGAACAAGAGGTAACTCGGTGGCGAGGAAGCCGGATACTCTTCGACCAACGGCGGGCGCAAAGTCCATCAGCTCGGGGAGAAATGAAGATACAAGGAGAATAAGGCGAGAAGCCGCCTATTCAGAATTTGAAGCGATGATCGAAGCGCTTGGGCTTCCTCTTCTAATCACTCCGGAGGAAGCGAAGATGCGCAGGAAACCGTTGCATTTTGGGCGTGCTACAACAAAAGACTACAATCAAACCTACGACAATGCATATGAAGAGTATGAGGGTCGAGTCGTTATTCATCACTCGGTGGAACAGCGCTATTCCGAAGATCAAGGCGGGTTCATCGATCCGACGAAAATTCATTCGCTTGAAGTGCTTCGTGGTATACCGCTAGAGCTCGTGAGAGTTTTACACGGCAAGATCATTCAGATGGAGATGAATGACTTTCGTCGGAGGAATGCGGATCCGTCAGAGCAAGATCTTCTGGACTTTGCGAGCGAGATCGATGCACGATTTGGTCAATACTTTCTTCCTGTAATCGAATGAGAAAATACTATGAGTTGGATCTGGCGGCTCCGGGTGGGCCAGGCAGAAGGTCTGTTTCGGAAGGAGGACGTAATCCGAAGGTTTATTATTCTCTGCACGTCGTCTTTGAGAGTTGGTTGGGTGATGAACTGGTTCATTTCTATCCCTGTTTCCTCGTAAGCAAGGATTTGGGAGCAAAGTTCCAAAGTGCTGGATTGACCGGGTTCGAGTTGGCCGATTTCGAAACCGAGAAGGACAGTCAGTTCGATCTCGTTTACGGGGGTCTGAAGCTGCCTGATTTCTGGTGGTTGAAAATTACGGGTCGGCATGGAGCGGATGACTTCTTTCTAAGCGATCAGTACTGGATGATTGCATCCGAGGATGCTTTGGACGTGATTGGGACGGCGAATGTACCCACTTTGGCTGCCGACGAGTATCTCGTCTGACAGCACCCTGAATTGCCGGACGTCTTGTTCCCTCGTGTCACCTATGGAATGAATCAACAGATCTACTACGAGCTCACTTTGGCCGCTCTTGGTGGCCCCGGCAAGAGTTCCGAAGCAACTGGCGAGGGAGTTTTCAAAGACTACACCACGCTGCACGCTGTCTTCGAGAGCTGGCTGGGAGATGAGTTGCTGGAGATCCTTCCCTGTTTTCTCGTCACATCATCATTGGGCTTTCATCTCTCATCCGAGGGCTTCTCGGGTTTTGAACTTCATGATGTGGAAGTGGAGAAGGGCAGTCAGTTTGACTTGGCCTATCCCGGTGTGGATCCGCGCGGCGGGGCGGGCGCTCAGACAAGGTCCGCGGACAGGAGATCCCGGATCTAGCGGTTCGGCGTCGGCCAAGGATCGGGGCCGGTCGGCCAAGGTTGCGGTGGACCAAGCCTATGCTCGCGTCCGGCAGGGCTTGGCCGGCACCGGGCTCCGGGGCGGTCGCGGTGCCACGAAGGTGAAGACCTTCCTGCCCGGTGACTCGCTGCCTGCTTATCAGGAGGGAGTGGCGAAGCTCGCGATGAATGTGCTGCACGAGCGCGCCTATGCGGGGGACGCAGCGGAGCCGCAGGCCTACCGCGTGCGCGCCATGCGCTACGCGCGGACGGGGCCTGCCAGGGCGTGATCCGCTTCTTCAAGGGCGGGACATCGGGGATGTCTTCGAGGAGTTCTCGGAGGACGCGCTGGCCCGCGGACTGCACGACCGGCTCGTCGATGGCAGCGCGGTGCTGCGGGACCTGCGCAAGGTGGAGCAGGCCACCGGCATGGAGCTGCTGCCGCGCGATTACGGGATCGATCCCGCGGCGCCGGACCCGATGCCTCTGTTAGAAGGCTTCTCCAAGCTGGCGCGGGCACATGCCTGGGGCCAGGTGCGCACGGGCGCGTTGCCGGAGCGGACCTCGCGCTGGATGGACATGCTGGTGGCCACGCAGGCGAGGATGCTGCGGCAGGCGGGTGCACGGATATGATCTGTTAGATCCGGACTTGGAAATTTCCGAAGTGAGGCCGGCAAGGAGAGTGTCCGTTGCCCGGAGAGGGCAGGGGGTGGCATGCTAGGGGAATGGCTCAAATCACACTGAATGCCTCGGGCGGGATGAATGCCCCGGTGCTGGAAACGCTCGATGCCGGCTCGCGCTATCTCTTCTGGTTCTACGCGGATATCGCGAATGCGGGGCTGAACCAGCTGCATGAACTCTCGCCGCTCTCGATGCCCGTGCCTTTCTACAGCGAGGTGGCGGGCAGCGCGCCGGTCGCCTTCGATCTGGCGGTGGCCAGCGGCGGGCGGATGGAGTTCACCGCGGCCACGGGGCAGATGCATCTCTATCTCTCGAATGGCACGGCAGCCAATGCCGGCAACGTGATCGAGTACGGCTTCACCCGCATCCCCCGATGAGATCCTTCCTTCCTCCCACCGGCTGTTCGCCGGGTTGTAGTGCGGGTCTCGCGAAGACGGCGGACAAGCCCTTGCTGGCGCGGCTCGCGCTGGTGGGTGATAGCATCACCGAGCTGGGTGCCTCGAGCATGTACGTGCTGAATGCGGTGGGCGCATGGGGCTGGGCGCGTTGCTTCAATGGCAGCGGCTGGGACCCCGTGAGCAGCGGTAGCAAGCTGACCTTCGCCACCAGCGGGAAGCGCAGCGACGAGTTGAACGCGCTCTGGCTTTCCGCCGTGGTCGCCGCCAAGCCGGATGCCTGCGCCTTGCTCTACGGGGCGAACGATGCCGCGCAGCTGCGCACGGCATCCGCCTTCCTCGCAAGTTGCGGCGAGTCGATCGATACCTTGCGTGCCGCGGGGATCCGCCCGCTGATGTTCGAGGTGTTGCCGATGAGCGGCAGCGGCCAGGAATCGCGTCAGGCGAAGGTGGCGGAGCTCAATCTGGCGCTGCGCACCTACTGCCGCCAGCGCGGCGTGCCGCTGTGCCGCTGGGCGCATGTGCTGGAGACGACTCCGGACACGGGCATCGGCAGCGCGAGCTACACGCCGGATAACATTCACCCCAATGCGCTGGCCTCCTCAAGGCTGGGCCGCTACATGGCGGGCTTCCTGCGCAAGCACTTCCGCTTCGCGGACGTGTGGAAGAACACGAACTGGATCTCCCCGAACTGGCGTCTGGAGGGCAATGCCACCGATCCCTTCGGCTGGAACGCCTATCCCCCCTCGGGCGGGAGCATCGGTGCCAAGTCGATCATCCCCGACCCCGCCGGAAACTGGTGGCAGGTGGAGATGGTGAAGGGGACTTCGTCGTCGTATTTCAGCTTCGCTACATTTGGAGCGAATACTGTTGGGTCGATTGTGGGGAGAACCGTCGAGTCACTCTGTGAGGTTCAGGTCGTCGCGGGACAAGTTGGCATCAACTGCTTGCAGGGCTACGCAAGTCCCTCGTCCCAACTGCAATACGCCGTGAATAGTGCTGCGGATCCGTCTTGTAAGATTGACGCATCTGATGGGCTTTTTGTCCTGCGGCCGGGACCACGGCAGATGGCCGCCGGTCTAACATCAGTCTATGCCCTTCTGCTTGCTGCTCCCGTAGGAGCAACAGCCACGGTCAGGATTAGAAGGGCAGGGACTCGGGAGATTTTTTAATGGCGGGATTATGAGCAGAGACAAACTTGTAGAGATTGCGAATAATGACACTCCCCATGGAGTCGAGATTCCAGGGAACTGGCCAGGCGTATTGGCTTGGGTTCTGGGGCGCTTCGGGCTCGGTGTTGGTGTCGCTATTGTCTTTGGATGGTTTACGGTGAAGGTCTACGGGGACCTGCAGAGACAGAATGACAGGATCTTGGACGCGTTTCGTCAGCAGACATTGAGCAATGCCGAGCACGTTCATGCTATTCGGGAATTAGCGAAGAGAATTGAGGATGCTCATCGGCGAGCTGATGAGGGTCTCAAGTAGCATCCAGCCGTTGTAATTTGACGCTGGGAAGAATTCTGATTGGCGCGAGGGAACTGGCACAATAGCTAACCGTTCATCAGCCTGGCGAATGCAACGTTTCAATCAGATCGACATCCTCAGAGCGATTGCTGTGCTCTTGGTTCTTGGGAGGCACATGAGCAGTTGCCCTCCCGAGGTGAACATGGCGGTGCATAAGATGACCGAGGCCTGGATCCGCGGCGGTTGGATAGGAGTCGATCTCTTCTTCGTGCTTAGCGGATTCCTCGTATCGGGGCTGCTGTTTCGCGAGCATGATCGCTCTGGTAGAATCGACGCGAAGCGATTCTTGATTCGGCGGGGTTTCAAGATCTACCCACCGTTCTGGCTCTTGATCCTCGCCACGGTAGTTCTCGGGGCTTTGCGTGGTAGGGGGCTAGAATGGGAGAAAATCTGGGCGGAACTGCTCTTCGTGCAGAACTATTTTCCCGGAATCTGGGTTCATACTTGGTCGTTAGCGGTGGAAGAGCATTTCTACCTCTTATTGACATTCGCGTTTCTCTTGGCGTTGAGGTTTCGAAGAGACTGCCCTTTCTCGGTCATCCCGGTGGCGTTTGGTGTGATTTCGGTTTTGTGTTGAGTTTCCGGACCGAAGGAGCATTCCAATCTGGGACAACTCGAGAAGGTGTTCGTGGGAGGATTCCCCTTTGTTCCCTACGGCCAATTTGAAAAGCATGAGAAAAGAGCCTTGGCCGTAAAGGAGGCGGCTGAATCCAAAAGGAAGGAAGCCGAATCCAAGGAAAAGGAAGCCGAACTCAAAAAACAGCAGCTTGAGCTCGCGATGGAGGATGTCGAATCGAAGCAGAGGGAGGCGGAACTCAAGAAGCAGGAGCTTGAAACCACGGTGGAGCAAGCCGCATTGAAGAAGGCGGAAGCCGAATTCAAGGCGAAGGAGGCAGAATCCAAGAATGCCGAAGCCGAGCTCAAGACTCTGGAGGTTTTGAACTGGGAAAAGCGCCCGACTCCTCTTGCGGTTCCTGATGGCGTGGATGTGCCCGCCATGCAGATGCAGGCGCAAGCGCTTGAATCGGAGGTTCGGGAGCTCAAGACCGAGGTCAGGATCCTTGAATCCAAGTCTGAGTTGCTCGAATCCGCGTCAAAAACGCTCGAGTCCGAGTCCCAGTTGCTTCAGAGCGAGACCAAGGTGCTCCAGAACAACTCTCAAGTGCTCAAATCGGAAACTGTGGAGCTCGAGGGCGCTTCCCAGCAACTCAAGATGGAGTCCCAACCCCTCGTTGAGGAAGCATCCGAACTGCTAGGAGAACTCGCGGCCATGGGATACTTCGAGCCCGTGGACGATCGGAATCTGGTCATCACTCTCCCTAGGAACCGGACATGGACGCTGCCCACGGGGATCCATGCCGTGACCGGCGAATTTAAAGAAGATGCAGCAGTAGATGGAGCCATCACCTTCGGAACCATCACGCTCAGCGACCCAGCCTCGATCCATGTCGCTCCCATCACCACCGCCATCGCGATTCCTTCGCAGGTTCCTGCCGAAGGCATCACTGTCACGGTGGCGGGACTCAATCTGGATCGCATCAAGTCCGCCTACTGGAACTCCAACCTGGCTCCGGTGGACATCATCGGCCAAGGCAAGGAGAAGCTGGTGCTTCGCATCAAGACGGCGCCCCCGAATGGAACGAAGGAGATCCTGATTAGCGACTCCTTGCCTCCGGGGTTCAGTTCCAGCTCGCTGGATTACTCCCGCAGCATTGTAGGATCCGTCCCGGTGACGGTCCAAGAGCGGGCCTTGGCCCTCGCTTCGGCGGCGGAGAGCGTAAAGCCGGGTACCGCGACGCTGACCTTGTCCGGATTCTTCCCGGCGGGAACCACGGCCTCCCTCGGCGCGGATTCCACGCCGGTGAAGCTGGAGATTACGGCCGATGGCAGCAAGGCGACGGTCACGCTCGGCGCGATCTTCGACGTGCTGGTCCTGGGCAAGCCCTCGGCGAAGATCCCGCTCGTCTTCAAGTCGGGCAAGGACAGCGCCACGGTCAGCCTGAACTATGTGAATGCCAAGGTGTCGGTCGTCGGCATCTACCCCACAGTCCTCCCGGCGGCCTCGATCCCGAAGGAGATGAATATCGTGGCCCGCTTTGATCCGGCCTACAACGGGGATGCCATGGTGCTGGTCGGCGGTCTTTCGCTCGGTGTCCACAAGGTGGACGCGAGCGGGACCATCTCGATCAAGGATCTGAGCACGCGGATCACCCCCGATCAATTGGAGGCCTTGGAGAAGAAAGCCGATCTTGTCCTCCTGATCGGGAATGAACCCTTCAATCTGGAGAAGGTGATCTCCATCGTGCCACGTCCGAAATCATAGCGGGTTTGGCCCTACCCCCTCACAAACTCCAGCAGATCCCGGTTCAGCTGGTCCTTGTGGGTATCCGTGATGCCGTGCGGGGCGCCGGGGTAGACGAGGAGCTTGGCGTCCGGCACGAGTTTGGCGGATTCCAGCGCGCTGATGGCGATGGGGACGACTTGGTCGTCATCGCCGTGCAGGACGAGGGTGGGGATGTCGAACTTCTTGAGGTCCTCGCGGAAGTCGGTTTCGGAGAAGGCCTTGATGCACTCCAGCGTGTTCAGGTGGCCGCCCATCATGCCCTGTAGCCACCAGGCGTCGATGATGCCTTGGGAGGGCTTCGCGCCCGGGCGATTGTAGCCGAAGAAGGGGCCGGAGGGCACGTCCTTGAAGAACTGCGAGCGATCCGCGAGCTGCGCGCTGCGGAAGCCGTCGAAGACTTCGATCGGGATCCCGTTCGGGTTGTCGTCGCGCTTCACCATCAGCGGCGGCACGGCGGAGATCAGCCCGGCTTTCGCGAGGCGCTTGGTGCCGTGGCGGCCGATGTAGCGCGCCACCTCGCCCCCGCCGGTGGAGAAGCCGAAGATGACGGCGTCCTTCACATCGAGGTGATCGAGCAGCTGCGCGAGGTCATCCGCGTAGGTGTCCATCTCGTTCCCGCTGGCCGTCTGGTCGGAGCGGCCGTGGCCGCGGCGGTCGTGGGCGATGCAGCGGTAGCCCTGCCCGGCCAGGTAGATCATCTGCGCCTCCCAGCTATCCGCGGTGAGCGGCCAGCCGTGGCAGAAGATGATCGGTTGCGCGGAGGGATTGCCCCAGTCCTTGTAGTAGAGGGAGGTGCCGTCGGTGGTGGTAAAGGTAGCCATGGTGGTAGGAGATGGTAGATGTTGGATGGGAGATGGTGGAGGTTTATTTCAGCCCGCCGCTGATGGTGAGGGTAGTGCCGGTGACCCACACGGCATCGTCCGAAGCGAGATAGACCACGCCGGGCCCGATGTCCTCGGGCTGGCCGATGCGGCCCAGCGCGGTGGCTTCCCCTAGCTTGATGAAGGTATCCAGCAGACCCTGCGCGTGCACGCCGTCGGATTCGATCGGTCCCGGGTTCACGGAGTTCACGCGGATCTTCCGCGGCCCCAGCTCCTTCGAGAAGGTGCGGGTCAGCCCGTCCACCGCGGACTTCGTGGCATTGTAGACACCGGTGCCTGCGGGCGAGTCCATGCTCACGATCGAGCTGGTATTGATGATCGCGCCGCCCGCCGGGTTGAAGTGCTTCAGCGCCTCCTGCGTGGCCAGGATGGTGCCCAGCACGTTGATGTCGAAGAGCCGGTGGAAGTGCTCCGGCGTGATCGCCTCCAGCGGCTTGAAGTCGAAGACCCCGGCATTGTTCACCAGGATATCGATGGGGCCGTAGGCGGCCACGCTGTCCGCGATCAGCTGCGCGGCGTCTTCCGGCTTGGCCACGTTGCCTTGTAGGGCGATCGCCTTGCCGCCGGCGGCGGTGATGGAGGCTACCACCGCATCGGCGGCGTCCTTGCTGGCGGAGTAGTTCACCACCACGGAGGCTCCCTCCGCGGCGAGTGCCTTGGCAATGGCGGCGCCGATGCCTTTCGATGAGCCGGTCACGATCGCGTGTTTGCCGGCGAGTTTCAGAGTTAGTGCCATGGGGTGGGGATTGGGGTTGGAGGTTCAGCGGGGAGATTGGGGAGGGCTTGCCCGGTGTGACCGGGGAATTGTTTCCCGGCACGGGGAGGTAACCGCGGGGCGAGATTGGAGGGCCTGAGAAAATTTCCGGTCACGCCGCGGCGCGCTTCCCCAATCAGGGCAGTGAGGCGCGGTCCATCGCGCCCGCTCTACCGAATCCCACTGCCATGAATCCCTACCACAAGCTTTACACCGCCGAGGATAGCGTCGTCGTCTTCATCGATCACCAGCCGCAGATGACCTTCGGCGTGGCGAATATCGACCGCGCCACCCTCATCAACAACGTCACCCTGCTCGCGAAGGTGGCGAAGGAATTCAATGTCCCCGCCATCCTCACCGCGGTGGAGACGGAGTCCTTCAGCGGCTACATCTGGCCGCAGCTTCTCGATGTCTTCCCGGGCCAGCCGGTGGTCGAGCGTTCCTCGATGAACTCGTGGGATGACGAAGGCTTCCGCGAGGCGATCCGCGCCACGGGCCGGAAGAACATCCTGCTCACCGGCCTGTGGACGGAAGTCTGCGTGACCTGGCCGACCATCGAGATGCTGGGCGAGGGCTACAACATCTACGTGGTGGAGGATTGCTGCGGTGCCACCTCCCAGGCCGCGCATGAGGCCGCGCTGTCCCGCATGGTGCAGGCCGGTGCCGTGCGCGTCACCACCATCCCCGCCTTGCTCGAGTGGCAGCGGGATTGGGCGAAGCGCGAGCACTACAACAATCTCATGGGCCTGATCAAGAACCAGGGCGGGGCCTATGGCGTGGGCGTGGAGTATGCCTACACCATGGTGCACAAGGCGCCGCAATCCGCGATCAAGCCGCAAGTGGTGCCGCCGGGTAAGGGGCACTAAGAATTGGATCTTCCGCTGGGAGCGCGGAGCCTCCGGCCCGCAGAAGTCATCTTGCATACCGCTTCATGGCAGAGACGGCATTGCCTTCGCGCGACTCTGCGGAGAGCATCTCGAAGGCGATGCCACCCGTGACTTATCGATCTCACGCCAGATAACTTCTGCGGGCCGGAGCTTGTCCGAGAAGGCAAAAGGATTCGTGTCGGACCACTCCGCAAAGCCGGAGTTCCGCGCTCCCAGGCTATGCTCCGCTACTTCATCACTCTCGCCTGTCTCTCGACCGCCGGTGCCCGGGAATGGGAACTCGGCATCGAGGGCCATGCCCGGACGATGTACGAGAGCTATGACAACATCGACTTCGGACTCGGCCCGGTGGCGGATGACGATTGGATCCACCAGCGGGTGCAGCTCATGGCCCGGCTGGACCGCGGCGAGGCCTTCCGCTTCGCCGCGGAGCTCACCTGGGGCGAGATGTCCGGCAAGGAATCCCCGCTGGCCCCGCCGGATGAGGATGAGCCGGATCTGCTCCAGCTCTACCTGCAGGGGCGCGTGCCCCTCGGCGGGGCGGATGCGCTGGAGCTCCGCGCCGGCCGCCAGACGCTCTACTACGGATCTGGTAGATTGCTCGCCGCGCGGGAGGGCGCGAATCAACGCCTCTCGCACGATGCCGTGCTGCTCTCCTGGCAGCGCGGGGAGGACACGCGGGTGGATGCCTTCATCGCCTCCCCGGTGGAGGTGGAGCCCGGCAGCTTCGACAATGCCTCTCGGCCGCATGCCCGCCTGCTCTGGAGCCTCTATGCGGTCGCGCCTCTGCCCTGGGGGCGGGATCACTTCGTGGATCTCTACTACATCGGCCTGCGGGATGAGGATGCCATCGGCATCGGCCAGGAGACGCGTCACACCCTCGGCGCCCGCTTCTGGCGGGAGGAGGGGCCGTGGATTCATAATACCGAGTTGATCGGTCAGTTCGGCAGCATCGGCGAGCGGGACATCGCGGCAGGTGCGATCAGTCTCGGCTTCGGGCGCCGGTGGGAGAGCTTGCCTTGGCAGCCCACCCCGCAGCTCCGCGCGGACCTCATCTCCGGCGGGGACGATGGCCGCGGCACCGTGCACACCTTCAATCCGCTCTTCCAGGCGAACAACTACTTCAACGAAGGTGGCTTCCTCTCGCCCTCGAATCTCTACAATCTGAATCCGCTCGTCAGCCTGAAGCCCTGCGAGAGCGTGGAGCTCCAGCTCGGCGTGAACTTCCAGTGGCTCTTCAGCCGCAACGATGCCATCTACACCCCGCCGCTGCAGCCGCTCGTGAGCCCGGATCCGCAGGGGGATCGCTACCTCGGCACCTCCTTCAATGCCTCCGTCTCCTGGCAACTGCGGGAGAATGTGGAGCTCTTCTTGGGCTACACGCACCTGCAGGCAGGAGATGCGCTGGAGGCCGTGGGCGGGCGGGATGTGGACTACCTGCAGAGCAGCTTCAGGGTGGCGTTCTAACAGGAGTGAGCACATACGCGATTGTGGCTTCAGCGTGTAAGATGTCCCCCGTTCGCGGCGCAGCCGCTATGGAGTGCGGCGAGGATCGCCGCTTTTGTGCGAGCTCGCGGATGAGAACGGCGACGGGAGAGTGATCCAGTGTCCGCTTGGGGCATCCGTCTCCGGGATCTCCGCACGTCGCTATCCCACCCAGACCCTCCCCAAAGCGGCGATGCCCGCCGCACTCCGAAAGAGCCTGCGGCTCCAAGGGGGAACACTCGGGATGAAAATCGCGTGAGCGCGGTCACACGCCGTCCCGGTTTCCCAATCAGAAGGGGAGCCATGTCCCCGCCACCCGAAGACCACAGCGTGACCGTCGTCGTCCGCCGCCGCACGAAGCCCGGCTGCGAGGCGAGCTTCGAGGAGGAAATGCAGCGCTTCACCTGCTTCGTGCTCGGCTTCCCGGGGAACCGCGGCATCCACATCCTGCGCTCGGACCAATCGAACCCGCGCGAATACACCGTGGTCGATCGCTTCGAGAACATGGATGCGCGCCACGCCTTCACCGCCACGGAGGACTACCGCGTCTGGATGAAACGCCTGCGAGAGCTGAGCGTGGAGGACCCGCACATCGAGGAGATGGAGGGACTCGCCGGCTGGTTCACCATTCCCGGCGAGCCCGCCCACAAGCCGCCGCCGAAGCCGAAGATGGCGCTCGTCACCTTCATGGGCGTCTATCCGCTCACCTCGCTGCTGCCGCCCTTCTTCGGCAAGCTGCTACCGGCCTGGCCGCACCTGCTGCGGAATGTCCTCGTCACCGGCCTGATCGTCGCCCTGCTGACCTGGGTGGTCATGCCGAATCTCACGAAGCTCTTCAAGCGATGGCTTTTCAAGGCATAGCCCAACATTTCCAACTTTATGAACACACCTGATCTCATCCTCAAGAACGGCAGGGTCACCACGCTCGACCCCGCGAAGCCGAATGCCAGGCACGTCGCGATCAAGGACGGTCGCATCCTCGCCGTCTCCGATGACGAGATCGCGCCGGGCCCGGATACCAAGGTGATCGACCTGAAGGGCCATCGCGTGATCCCCGGCCTGAATGACTCGCACCTCCACCTCATCCGCGGCGGGCTGAACTACAACATGGAGCTGCGCTGGGACGGCGTGCCCTCGCTGGCGGATGCCCTGCGCATGCTGAAGCTGCAGGCCGCGCACACGCCCGCGGGCCAGTGGGTCCGCGTCGTCGGATCGTGGAGCGAGTTCCAGTTCATCGAGCAGCGCATGCCCACGCTGGAGGAGATCAATGAGGCCGCGCCGGATACGCCCGTCTTCATCCTGCACCTCTACTGCCGCGCGCTGCTGAACCGCGCCGCTCTCGTTGCCTGCGGATACACGAAGGACACGCCCGATCCTCCGGGCGGCGAGATCCAGCGCGACAAACAGGGCAATCCCACCGGCCTGCTCATCGCCCGGCCGAATGCGATGATCCTCTACGCCACGCTGGCGAAGGGCCCGAAACTCCCGGCGGAGCATCAGCTTAATTCCACCCGCCACTTCATGCGCGAGCTGAACCGCCTCGGCGTCACCAGCTGCATCGATGCCGGCGGCGGCTTCCAGAATTACCCGGACGACTACGAGATCATCCGCCAGCTCCACGGCCGCGGCGAGATGACCGTGCGCATCGCCTACAATCTCTTCACCCAGAAGCCGAAGGAGGAGAAGGACGACTTCGCCCGCTGGATGAAGATGACCAAGCCCGGCGATGGCGACAGCTTCTTCCGCATGAACGGGGCAGGGGAGATGCTGGTCTTCTCCGCTGCGGATTTCGAGGACTTCCTGGAGCCGCGCCCGGATCTCGCGCCCTCGCTGGAGCAGGAGCTGGAGACGGTGGTCACCGCGCTGGCCTCGAATAGCTGGCCCTTCCGCCTGCACGCCACCTATGACGAGAGCATCAGCCGCTTCCTCGATGTCTTCGAGCGCGTGAACAAGGAGGTGCCCATCGGCGGGCTGCATTGGTTCCTCGATCATTGCGAGACCATCTCGGATCGCAATCTGGACCGCGTGAGGGCGCTCGGCGGCGGCATCGCCATCCAGCACCGCATGGCCTTCCAGGGGGAATACTTCGTCGATCGCTATGGCGCGAAGGCGGCGGAGCGCACCCCGCCTGTTAGAAAGATGCTGGAGCGCGGCATCCCGGTCGGCGCGGGCACGGATGCCACCCGCGTGGCGAACTACAATCCCTTCAACTCGCTCTGGTGGCTCGTCAGCGGGAAGACGCTCGGCGGCCTGCAACTCTACAAGGAGGACAACCGCATGAGCCGGGAGGAGGCACTGCGCCTCTACACCGCGGGCAGCGCCTGGTTCTCGCGTGAGGAGAGCGTGAAGGGCCGCATCGCGCCCGGCCAATTCGCCGACCTCGTCGTCACCAGCGAGGACTACATGGAAGTGGCGGAGCACAAGATCCGCGACCTGGAATCCGTGCTCACCATCGTGGATGGCAAGCCGGTGTATGCCGCCGGGGACTTCAAGCAGCACGATGCGCCCGCCATCCCGATCCTGCCCGAGTGGTCGCCGGTGAAGCGCTTCGGCGGCTATGGCGCCCCGCTCTGGGATGGCCGCGTGACCATGTCCCAGCGCGGCGTGGCACCACGCGCGACACCCGCGCAGCAGCCGCTCTCCCAGCTCTGGGGCTCGGGCTGCGATTGCTTCGTGTTCTGAGATGGCTTGTAGGGATCAGGAACGGGGACATTCCTGTCCCCGTTGCAGCGGCATCGCCGCCTTGGACTGCGCGCAGCCTGCTGCCGCTTTCGGCAGGCAGCCTGCTGCCGTGAAGCAGTGAGGAGGGTCACGGGTTTCTCTCCGGGAAGACGCAGAGTTACCGGGGAGCTTTCTTGATTGAGAAGCTCGGCATCGACGGGCGGGGGATCACCGGAAATCGATAGTGCACCACCCGTGCTCCGCAGCAGGCTGCACGCAGTCCAAGGAGCCTGCGGCTCGGAAGAATCGCCACCACTTCTCCACGAGCTTCATCACGCTTGCCGTTGATGACTGGAATGTCGCCTCAGGAGTAGCGGAAGGACTCTCGTCCTTCCGGCTTCTCGCGTTTCCCCCGCAAATCGCTATCGTCTTCTCCATGACATCCTCCCCCAGCCGGAAGGACGAGAGTCCTTCCGCTACATCGCCTTGAGACCCGATCACTTCTCAGGCACGGGGGCGTCCTTTCCCTTGTCGGGCGATGCGGGGGCGGGCTTCTTTTGATAAGCCCGGTGCTCGGCGACGATCTTGGCGAGTTCCGCGCTGTAGCCAACCCGGCAGGACGGATCCTGCGGATCGACGAAACGGAACTTCTTGCCATCCTGGTCCTTCTCTTCCGAGACAAAGACATACCACAAGGTGCCCAGCATCTTCTCCGGATCCACGGCCTTGCCATCGAGATAGTGCCGGTAATCGAAAAGGTCGCCGACCTTCTTCTCGCCGCGGACTACATCGACGATGGTCGAGCGGAGTGCCAGTTCTTCCCACTCAGGAACGCTTCCGTGCTGCTGGACCTTATATCCATGGATGCAGACGAGATAAAGCTCGGGTCGACTCTCGAGGCCGCGGTGAAACGCATTGTTATGGAACCATTCATTCCATCCTACGAATTCGTCGTCATCCACGTGGTGTTCACCGGCGAGGAGGGACACGGCAAGACCCGGAAGAATGCACAAGGTGAGCCAGGGTTTCATAAGGCGTGAGATCGGAGCTTCTTCGCATGAGAGCCAATGCGGCGGAACTTGGCAAGAAGACGTGGATCACGCATCCCCGTGCCACTGCCAGCCGGGGTGGCGGATGAAGGCCAGGGTGTCCTTCACGTCGAGCCCGGCTTGCGCCTGCGCGCTGAAGTGCTGGCGGCGCGCCTCCCAGCGGGCGAGGTCATCCGGTGGCGGAGTGTAGCGGGCGCGGTAGGGGTGCTTGTTCCCCACGAGCATGACGAGGTGCCCCTCCAGCCCGAAGTCATTCTGCATGCCGGAGAGGCGGTAGCGGCAAAAGCCGTTCGGGCCGTTCTCCTCGTAGAAGTCGAGCAGGGCTGTTAGATTCCCGAGCTTCGTTTCCGCTCGGCAGTGGTCCCAGAAGGGCGTTTGCGGCGCGGCGTTCAGCTTGTAGTGCAGGGCGAGGAAATCGCGGATGTCCGTCCAGCCGCGACCGGTGAGCTCATTGAAGAGATCGCGCAGGCCGGGCGTGGGCATCAGGCGGCTGCGGTTCAGCATTTCCACCAGGCTCTGCAGATTCCCGCAGACGATCATCAGTGCGGTGGCTTCCAGCGGTTCGACGAAGCCGCCGGCATTCCCGATCGCGACGACATTCTCGGCCCACTGGCGGCGGTAGCAGCCGCTGCGGAATTTCACGATGCGCGGGGAGGCCGGGGCCTTCGGGTTCTTGCGCCGGAATTCCTCCGCCGCCTGCTCGTCGCTGATGAAGCTGGAGGAGTAAACGTAGCCGCGGTTTACGTGGTGCTCGTGCTCGATCTGCCAGGCCCAGCCCGCATCCATCTGCTCCGCGGTGGTATAGGGCAGGATCGGCTCGTCCGGCCCGCGGTCCCAGCCGCCGACCACGGCGCGGTCGCAGAAGAGGGCGTCGGAGAAGCTTTGGTACGGTTCCTCTAGTACCTTTCCCAGCAGCTCGCTGCGGAAGCCGCTGCAATCGATGAAGAAATCCGCGGCGAGGCGCTGGCCGTCTTCGAGCGTCACGGCGGCGATCGGTCCCTCCGGCAGGCGCTCGGCACCGGTCACGCGGCCATCGATGATCTCCACGCCGCACTCGCGCGCGACCTGCTCCAGCACGCTCACCAGCTTCTCGTTCTCGATGTGGAAGGCGTGCCAGCCCTCGATGTCCGGGCAGCCGTTCTCCTGTTTCGCGAAGGCCTTGCCATGCCACATGAGCGCGGAGGGCAGGCTGGTGCAGCGGAACTCATCGTCGCAGTAGTAGCCGTTCGGCATGCGCAGGTCCGGCGCGGTGTGGTCGAGCTGCTGGTCGAAGCTGTAGTCGAAACGCCCGCGCACTCCCCACAGGAAGCGGATGCCGAGCTTCCACGTGGGCTCGGCGAGGGTGTGGAAGGCCTTCCGGTTCAGGCCGAGGTAGTCGAAGAGGTGCTGCGGGAAATTCGGCGTGGTGCCTTCCCCCACTCCGATCACGCCGATATCCGGGCTGCGGACGATGCGGACATTCAGCATCGGCAGCTTGCGCTTCAGGGAGAGCGCGGCGAGCAGGCCGGCACTGCCCGCGCCGAGCACGAGCACGTCTTGGATGGGTTTCGCGGACATGGGGAAGGGTTTCCGCGCAGGATGGGGGAGGGGAAGAATCGCGGTCAATCCGACAGCGAGGCAGCGGCGGGGAGCATTGCCATCCCGGGGGCGAGCCGCTAGCAGGGCGGGTGATGGGAAGACACCTTGCACTCATGATCCCACTGCTCGCCCTCTCGCAATGCGCGCCTGTGGGAAAGGCAGTGCCGAAGGTATGCGAGGTGCATCGCATCGCTCTGGAGGAGAAGCATGGATACGGTCCGGATCCGGGGATCATGGCGGACCCGAACTGGAACTACACCCGCTATGCCTCGGAGGCGGAGCACCGGCATCCCCATGCAACGCCGTGGTACTTCGGCAATAGCCCCCATGAGAACTGGTCGGATCGGAGGACCGTGAAGGTCTGTCCGGATTGTGACCGGGAGCTCAAGAGATCCTACGCGGAGTACAACAAACTATCGCCGGCGGCAAAGGACAGTCGGTGGCAGAGGCACCTGGCAGCGGAGGTAGAGAGGGAGAAGAAGGTGGGGACGGATCAAAGGTAGCGGGACGACTTCGTCGTTCCGGCGGGGGGCGGAGCGGAGAACTCCTTGACGATCCCCGGGTGGATACACCTTGCCGGCGGCATGAAGTGCTCCCGCTACACGGAGAGTATGGCGAAGCGCGAGAGCGGCTTCTGGCGGACTGAAGTCCGCGCTCCCGGGATCTCACTTCTGCTCCGCAGGCTCGGCTTTCTTCGGCTCTTCCTTTTCCTTCTTCTTCTCGTCGGGCACGCGGGTTTCGATGCGCTCATTGCCTTCGGCATCCAGGAAGCGGAATTCCTTCTCGGTCAGCCGCACGATCGTCTGCGTCCACTTGGTGCCCACCGGCATGCTGCCGGCATCGCTGGTCTTGGTGACCTCGAAGGTGAGCTTGTTGCCTTTCACCGTCCACTTGGCCTCGGCGGAGAATTCCGTCTTCTGGCCGCCCACGTCGAATTGCCCCTTCGAGACGCTGGTGCCGTCCGCCTTGTAGGTATTCGTGCCGGTGGCGCTCATGCCCTCCTGCTTGACCTCGAACTTCCAGACGCCCACGAGCTCCTTGCTGTAATGGGCACCGGCCTTTTCCTCGGCGGCGGCCTCTTCGGCGGTCGGAGCGGGCTCCGCATCCTGGGCACGCAGGGCCGGAGCGGCGAGGAGCAGGCTGAGAAATGCGAGGGGCAAAGCGGAATTCATCGCCACATGTCAGCCGAGGAGCGGGGGCGAGTCAAGGGAGGCACCCGCGAAATCTGCGGAGACCCGTACGCAAGAAACCCCGCGATTCGCATCGTGGGGTTTCCGGCAATAGGGGGAGGACTTTCGGCGGGGATTATTCCTCGTCCGCGGGGTTCGGTCGACGCACCGCGGCATTGGTATCTCCGGGGAAGGCTTTCTTCAGGTTCCCGGCAGCGTGGTTCAGTGCCTCGCTGGCGGTATCCACCACGGCACCCATGCCGAAGAACTCGTGGGTCACGCCTTCGTAGTTCTTGTAGTCCACGGCCACGCCATCGCCTTGCAGCTTCTTGGCCAGTGCCTCGCCGTCCGAGCGCAGCGGGTCGATGTCCGCGGTGATGATGGTGGTGGGCGGCAGGCCTTGCAGGGTCTTGGCCTCGAGCAGGTTGATCTCATGGTTCTTCCAGTCCTCCTCCTTCGCGAGGGTGTGGTCGAAAAACCACTTCATCATCGCGGCATTCAGCGGGCTGGCGAGGCCGTGCTGGCGATAGGACTCCGAGTCCATGCTGGTGGTGGCCACGGGATAGACCAGCACTTGGTGCACGGGCATCTGCATGCCCTTGGCCTGCGCCATCACCGCGAGCGATGCGGCCATGTTGCCACCGGCGCTCTCGCCCACCACGGCCACCTTGCTGGCATCGCCGCCCCACTGGCCGGCATTCTCCAGCGTCCACTGGTAGGCCCCGAAGACATCCTGGTGCGCGGCGGGGAACTTGTGCTCCGGCGCGTGCCGGTAGTCGGTGGAGATCACCACGGCATTCACCGCCTTCGCCAGTGCGCGCGGCGTGGCATCGTAGGTATCCAGATCCGCCAGCACCCAGCCGCCGCCGTGGATGTAAAGGATCACCGGGAAGGGTCCATCGCCTTCCGGCTTGTAGACGCGGCCATCGACATCTCCGGTGGAAAGCTTGATCTTGATGTCATCGATCTTGCCGAGTTTCTCCGGAGACTTGCCTTGCTCTTTCATCAGCTTCGCCACCGCGTCCGCGGGCGAGGGCTGCTTGCGGGCCTCCCCAGGAGAGAGCTCGGTGATCGGCTTGCCGCCGAGGGAGATCAGCTTGTCGAGCACCGCCTGCATCTGTGGGCTGGCTTGGGCGCGCGGTTTGGTCGTCTCGGTCGGCGCGATCGCTGCGGGGCCGTCGACCACTTCGGCGCCTTTGATCGCGTCCTCGCCGACCACGGGCGATCCGGGTGTGGGCCCGGGACCATCGGCGGCATGAGCGGTCAGGGCACAGCCAGCGGCGATCGCGATGAGATGGAAACGATGCGGATAATCAATCGTTGGTTTCATGGCTCGGTTGTCAGTTGAGATTTCGCGTCAATCCATCGCTCGCCCCATGCCAAGCGGCCACGACCTTGGTCCTACGGCACTTCCGCGATTCCGGAGCACGGCGAAGTACGCAGAACGCAGTAATTGCGAGCGCGTTCTGCCCGGGGGCAAACGGGCGTTGCATAATGCGAGTCCGGGAGGGGCATCGCGCACCTTGCGGCCGCTGCCTCCGCGCCCGCTCCGATTTCCCGCTCCTTCCTTACCAATCACTTGCCGATTGCGCGGAGCGATGGCCTATTCCTTGCGATAGGAGGAATCTGTCATGAATACCCGAGCAAGCGATCACTATACGGCTCACGGAGCCGACCTGGATCCCCAAGGGAACCACAAGCGCGACACGCGCCCCTCTCGCGACATCCCGCAACCGCTGGATGCCGAACAACACTGGAACGAACTCCACCGCAGCAATGGCCGCCGGCACGAGTTCATCGAACGCGCCAAGAAGCACGTGAAGAACGCCTCCGTGAAAGACATCGTGGGCGCGGCGGCCGTCGGGCTTGCGCTCGGCTACGTGCTCTTCTCGCCGCGGCGTAGCAATGGCCTGCGCCAGCTGCTCCTGGGCTCGCTGCTGCCGGTCGCCACCAAGGGCGCGCACGATGCGTGGGACAGCGTTCGCAAGAACCGCACGCTCTCCGACATCGGTGATCGCGTGACGAACTTCAGCGATTACATGGGCGACCGCGCTCATGACCTCGCCCACCGTGCCTCGAAGCTACGCAGCCGCTGGTAACCCTTTACCCCTAGAGTCCCCGTGAGCATTCGACCTGCTGACATTCACCCCGACGAGTGGGTGGAAGAAAAAGTGGTGACCGGCAAGCAGCGCTTGCTCGAAGCCCGCAACGAGATCGAGAGCGCCGTGGTGGAGCATCCGCTTCGCTCGGTAGGCATCGGCTTCGGCATCGGCTATCTCGCCCGCAGCCTGCCCATCGGGCGGGTGCTGGTAGGCGTGGTCCGCCTCGCAGCCCCCGTGGTCCCCTATGCCCTGCTGGCTGTGGGTGCGGCGCGGGCCTACGAGATCCTGCGCAGCGACCGCAATCCGGACCGCGCCCTGCCCTTCCGGGGCGCACGTCCTGCCGGTCCGGTGGCGCTCGATCCGGTGGATGTGTGCATCAACAGCTGCAACAAGCTGCTGCGTGGTGAGCTCTCTGCCATCGATACCTACACGCAAGCCATTGCCAAGTTCGGCGTGGGTGCGGATCGCGATACCTTGCGCCATCTGCTGGCCGTTCATGAGGATAGCGCCAGCCGCCTGCGCCAACACATCATGGAGATGGGCGGGCAGCCGTCCTTCGACTCCGGGATCTGGGGTGACTTCGCGAAAGCCGTGGAGGGCACCGCCCTCGCGCTCGGCGAATCACCTGCGCTGGCCGCACTTCAGGCCGGGGAAGAACATGGCGTGCGCGAGTATGAAGCGGCGCTGGAAGATCCTCAGGTGATGGAAGACATCAAGAGCGCCATCCGCCAACACAACCTGCCGCGTGCCCACGAGAACATCAACACGCTGCTGCGCCTGAAGGCGAAGGAAGTTTCGGTCCTCTGACGGGGGGACCCTCTGCGAAAGAAGAGCGGTGCCCGGGCTGGGCACCGCTCTTTTTAATAGCAGGGTTGGAGGGTCCACGGACCTTTGTCACACCGGCAGCTCCGCGCCGGCGGGCAGGGTGCCATAGTAGAGTCCCTGCGTGCCCGCATAGATGGCCTCGAAACGATCGAGGAAATCCTTCGGCGTCTGCCTCACCACCACGTCGCGGCCGTTCGAGTAGTGGTAGATGTATTTGCCATCATAGATACCCACGTGCTTCTGCGGGATGTTCCCCATCGTGTGCTTCGAAAGGCTCACGTTGGTCCGCGCGGTGACGAAGGCGATGCAGGGGAACGGCGCCGCCTCCTTGAACTCGCCCACCTCCGGACAGTCCGCGAAGAGCTCATGCACGCGCAGGCAGGCCCCGCCTTTCTTGCCGCGGCGGTGGACCTTGCAGTCGTAGCCGGTATCGAGATTCAGCACGTGTCCCACGAAGTGCGCGCAGTGGTTCGCGCTGCTGTCGTGGAAGCCGTTTCCGCAAAAGTCCCCGATCGTTTTCCCCAGTGTCTGGCTCAATTTCATATCCCCCCATCA
Organism: Luteolibacter rhizosphaerae; assembly: GCF_025950095.1. Taxonomy (NCBI): domain Bacteria; kingdom Pseudomonadati; phylum Verrucomicrobiota; class Verrucomicrobiia; order Verrucomicrobiales; family Verrucomicrobiaceae; genus Neoluteolibacter; species Neoluteolibacter rhizosphaerae. Next base: position 21,766 of record NZ_JAPDDR010000016.1, read on the forward strand.
TGGGCAGGAATGAGCTGTTAGATCGATGCTACGGCTAGGCTTTTAGCACGAAAGGTGACGGCAAGGAGCGATTTTTTTCGAGTCAGCGGATGATGTGCGGCCGCATCCCGTCGTCCCGCCTCCCTCGTTCATACCCCGTCCGGACCGCCGAGCCATTTCCGCTCGGATACATGCTCTCAGTCATCCCAAGCGCGGTTCACCATCTCCGCCCAGCGGGCTCGCGCGCGATCGTGTGTCGGACCAACGATCTCCTTCCGCCAAGCCTCCTCCACCGCCGCCTTCGCCCGCATCCTCTCCGCCTTGGGGATCTCCTTCCACGAAGGGTCCAAGGTCTCCTTGAAGCGTGTCTCTGCCAGCGTCCTTTCAAGATATCGATTCTCACCGCCGACGATTCTCGCCGAGCGTAACAGGCTTGGATCGGGCTTGCCTTGGCTCGACAACGCGATCGTCGCCCATATGTCCAAGTGATCCAGATCCGCTGAGATGTTACTCAGGGTGGAGCCCATATGCGACTCCTCAAGGCTCGTCAGCGCCACCGTGCGGTAGAGCTGAACCTGATCTGCCGGGTCGGTGGAATCCCAGGACTGGCTGGATCGGAACCATTCCGCGGCCGCTACAGGGGAACGCTTGGCCCATTCAAATAGTGCTGAATCTGATCCAGACATCGTCCGGTCATCATGCTTCGAGAGGAAATCCAGCAGCTTCCTGAAATCGAAGTCCGGAGGATACTTCGGATCCGCGGTGTAGGCCTTTTCATTCTTCCACGCTTCACCCAGCACCTCGATCAACCTCTCCGCCGAAACGGCAGCGGCGGCCTGAATCATATAATGAAAGGCGATGTCAGAGTTGGATCCCAAGGTGTCTCCGTTCTCCTGCCAGAGCTCATAGGCCTTCCAAGGATCCTTCTCCGCCAGTCTCCCGTAGACATGGCGCAGAGCCCCATCCCGCTCCGTGCTCTTTTCCATCACCATTAGATGCTGCAGGGCATCCCAGCGTTTGCGGTCGATCAACTCGTCGATCACGATGTCCAAGGTCCCCAGCTCGTCGGTGGGAACCAAGAGCCAAGCCCACAGGGATTCGTCGTCGCATTTCGCGATCACGCGCCGCTCGAGCCGGGCCTCATTTCGTGGAGAGCGCGCATCCCAATCTCGGGCGTCTGCTCCCGCGTTGGCAGGAGCGGATGTCCGTGCTTTCGCACTCATGACCGCTCCAGTCTCTTCCTGTAGCGGTCCTTGCAATCCGAGGGTGATGCCTGCCGCCAGCGCGGCAGCGCAAGCGACGACCAGTGACAGACGCTGGAGTCCTGCTTCGCTCATCTGGGCGGGAGCTCAGGTACAGGGAGTCCGAGTGCGGGATAGTAGCGTGTCAGATCCAAGGCGAAGGGGTCCTTGCTCCTCCCCTTGTTCGTAATGGCGGCCGCCGCTTTTGCCCGTTGCTCCGGTGAATATTCCTCCAGGATCTTCACGATCTCCGCGTTCGGCGTTTCTCCATCCGCATACATTTCCAGCATCGCAGCGAAATCCCGGGCATGCGAAGAAGTCGCTGGCCAATCGGGCCAAGCGCGGAGAGCGGCAGGAGCGTCGTCCCTGCTCCAGCTTTCGAAGAATCCGTGCAGCTCCAGTCCTTGGCTCGCGATCGCTTGTGCCGCACCGCTCTCGATCCACGGAGCGAGCTCATCGGAACTGTAGAAGGATACCACATGATGCGGATACATCCGTGGATCCACTCTCAGACCCACCGCATCGTAGTCGCAATAGCTGAAAAGTTCCCACGGTACCTCCAGGCAAGCTTGCTTCAGTGTCCCGTCGTTCGCCTTCGCGCGATTCTTGAGGGCCTCCATCAGAGTGAAGGGATCGCAGGGTGGCTGGCGCTTGCTGTGGATGATGGCCTGCCATGCCGCTTCCGGATCCGCCATGGCCCAGGCCTGCATCGCGATCAGGCGTAGATCGGGAAGGTTCTGCTCGATCCACTCCACACCTTCCCGTTGTATCCGCTCCACCAGTTCATAGGCGGCGAGCCGATACTCCATCTCGTAATAGTCCTTCTGCCGGTAGTAGTCCCGATCCACCTGCGATTGGTCTTCCCGGAGCTTCCCGAGGCTAAGAAGGCGTTGCTTCAGATCCTCCTCCGGCACCTCTTCGATTATCACTCCCGGATTGGCTTGGTAGTCTCCACTGAGCTCCTCCATCGCCTGCTCCATCGTGAACCTCGGCCGCTCTTCTCGCTCTCTACCTTTCGCTACCTCCTTCCGGTCCCCGGACTGCTTCGCCGCCACCACCGCATCCGAGGACAAATATCCCGCGACCGCGAGCAAGGGCGGCAGCAGCCACAGACGCCGCTTCATGGCAGATGGATCGAGATCACCGCCATGATATGCCTGGGTCCGGCGCTACCGATCAACTCCAATCGAAGTGTAGCGGAAGGACTCTCGTCCTTCCGGCTGCTCGCATCCTCCCGCACATCGCCATCGTGTTCTCTCTCAGCCCTGCCCCAGCCGGAACGACGAAGTCGTCCCGCCACGCCTAATGGGTCAGAGTAACGAGCGACGACATTCTTGTCGTCGGGGCAAGCGTGCCTGCCGGGAACAAAAATGTCCCCGCTCCTTATCGCTCCGCGGACCCATCGCAGATCGCCACCGTCTTCTCTCCCGATCCCGCCCCAAACCGAACCACCAATCCTCCACGCTACGGCTCCACCAGCTTCACATAATCCACCCCGGCATAGAACCTCGGCCCCACCGCCGCCGGATTCGTGCCGCTCAGCTCCACCTTCACCTCGAAGGCCCCGTCCACCGGTGCGAAAGTCCCGAGCTCGAACTCTCCCGATGCCTCGACCGTCGGCGCATAGCCATCGAAGCTCTTCTCCACCTTCTGCCCGTTCACGGTGAAGGACAGCACGCCGTAGTCGTTCGCCTTCGTCGCCGCCATCAGCAGCTTGCGCGGCTTCGCGTCCGGGGCCGGCACGCGCAGGGTCACGGCGTCTCCTTCCTTCCCACCGCGCACCAGCAGTTGCGAGCGGCGGCTCCACTTGCCGGGCCCGAAGGGCCGCATGTCCTGCACCTCATGTACGAGACCTGCCGTAGCAGCTGTCACCTTCAGCTCCTCCGCATCGATCGCGCCGGGGAAGGGATTGGGCAGCCGCTGCGCATCCGCCAGCGTCGGAATCTTGGCCAGCGCCGCCTCCGGCTGCGGCTTGCGGTTCGAGCTGCCGCCGGGGAAGGCATACCAATAGGTCGTCGCCGCGTAGATCATCTGCGTCGGCGCCCAGGAGATCAGCTCGATGTCGAAGTCCAGCGAGCTGGTGTAGGGGATCGCATCCAGATTCCGCGTGCGCGTCAGGATGTTGTGGCCCTGCGTCATCTTCTCATCCACCCGCGTCTGGTTCGCGAAGGGCGTCTGCATGATCCCCCGCGGCGCGAAGGAGTAGTTGTAGTAATCCTCCGTGCCCGTGCCGAGATGGGAGGGCACCACCTCGCCATCCACGCGGATCTTCTCATCGCCCTCGCCATACCAGGTGGCCACCTCGTTGTAGAGCGAGAGCACATCGCCGACATACACGCCCTTGCCCTTCAGCTTCACGAAGTCCCAGTCCCGCTGCGGCGGCGTGATCAGGCCGGCCTCGTAGTGCCATGCGGCGTGGAAGTGCATGCTGCGCCCGTCCCAATGCCAAGGCTCCGTCTCGCAGCGCAACTCGCTGCCGATCTCCTGCTCCCCAAGATTCTCGACGATCACCAGCGCGCTCTTCTGGAAAGGCATGGTCCAGCGGCAGACCAGCGTGCCATCCTCCTTCACCGTGCGGTACCAGCTGTCCAGCCGGTTCAGGCCCGCCCCGCTGCCGAAGAAATCTCCCGCCGGGCACCACACCGTCTCCTGCCCGTCGAATTGCATCCGCACGATCACCGAGCGCAGCACCTGATCCAGCGCCACACCCGCAGGCGGCGTCAGGCGCAGCTCCAGCTCCTTGATCGCCGCGGGCCCGGCCAGATCCAGCGTCGTCTTGCCCTGCGGCTTGATGCTGCTCTTCAGCGCCGGCTTGCCATCACCGCGGGCTGGCGCGGTCTGCAAACGCGAGGCCTGCTTCTGCACCGCGGCGCCCGCCTTTTCCAATGCCTCCCGGCTGAAGCTCGCCACCTTCGTCCCCGGCGCATACTTGCGGTAGTTGATGATGTAGTAGCGCGGCCCGCTGCCCTGCTCCTCCCAGGTCACCTTGCAGCGCTTCGCGAAGGGGATCGGCAGCATCCAGGTATTCCCGCCATTGCCCTCCGCCGTGTAGCCCGGGTGCGGCATCACCATCGGCTCCGGCAGCTTCAGCTCGCCCGCCATCAGATCGTAGGCGGGGAAGCTCAGCACCGGCTCCGCCTGCTCGTCCACATAGATCCGGATCGTCCCTCGCTTGTTCTGCACCGTCGTCAGCCAGAAGCGCGTCAGGCAGCCCGGCCCCTCCGCATCCAGCATCACCTTCTCCGTGCGACCCGCGATCGTCTCCGTGCGGATGAAGTTCGTGTGATCGTCATTCGCGAACCAGCCCGGCTGATCCGGCGCCACCGTGCGGCGGTCGTGACTGCTCGCCTGCAGGCATTGGTAAGAAGGCTCCGGCCACCGCGCCACCGCGGAGTAATCCGCCATTTCCGTGAGCAGCGAATCCAGGCTCACCTCGGCCCGCGCATGTGGAAAGGCAAGCAGGCCCATGCCCACGGCAAGGATGCGGATGGAGAAGGTATTCATCGTCCCGCGATCAAGCGGCCCGGACCGCCGCCTGCAAACCTCGCCGATCGCCACCCGGAAACAAGCTGTGATGACAAGTTGGCAGCAACGGAACGATCTTCCCGGCCATTCAAAGAAGCTTGTCCAAAGTAATTGGCAGGGATCTTACACGCTTTCCGGTCGCATGGAAAACCGCATTCGCCACCGCCGCCGCGGTCCCCACGATGCCGATCTCACCCACGCCTTTCACCCCCAGCGGGTTCACCACCGAATCTTTCTCTTCCACGAAAATCACCTCGATGCTTCCGACATCCGCGTTCACCGGGATATGATACCCGGCCAGATCGTGGTTGATGAAACGCCCGTGCGCATGATCCATCACGCTCTCCTCGTGCAGGGCCATGCTAATGCCCCACACCACTCCGCCCATAATCTGGCTTCGCGCCGTTTTCAGATTCAGAATCTGCCCCGCCGCCACCGCACATACCACCCGGGTCACGTGAAGCGTCCCTAGGTCTTCATCCACCTTCACCTCCGCGAAGACGGCGGAGTGTGTCTTGATGCTGACCTTGCGCTGCTTGAGGAGCGAGGGGATTGCCAGCGTCTTACGGCTGATCTCCTTAGTTCCCGTCCGCTGCAGCACCTCCGTGATGCCGTGCGAGCGGGACGCGTCTCCTTTGATGGCGATCCGTCCATTCTCCAAGATGATTTCCTTCTCATCCACGCCCGCCAACAGCGATCCATCCAGATCCTTCGCCAGCCGGATCAGACGTTTCCGGATCTTCAGGCAGGCCTTCTGCACCGCCGTCCCCACGCTTGCCGCGGTGAAGGAACCTCCTTCCAGGGGAGCCATCGGCAGACGTGAATCACCGAGTTGTGGCACCACGTCGTCCACGGAGAGCCCGAGGGTTCTTGCCGCGATCACCGCCATCATCGTGTAGGTTCCCGTGCCGATGTCCGATGTTGCCGCGCTTACCGTGAGCTTCCCGTTCGCGCCCAGCACGGCCTTCGCACTGGAGGGTACTTGCATCGCATCCCAGACTCCTGTCGCCACGCCCCAGCCGATGAGGATGCTCCCGTCGCGCATGCTGCCGCAGTCATGCCCGCGGCGGTGCCACTCGAAGCGCTCCGCACCCTGCCGATAGCACTCGAGCAGTTGCTTGCTGGAGTAGGGTTTTTCTTCGTTCGGGTCCTTTGCAGCGTGGTTGAGGATACGGAACTCCAGAGGATCCATCCCTAGCTTCCACGCCAGTTCGTCGACTGCGGATTCCAGCGCGAAGACACCGGAGGCCGCACCCGGCGCGCGCATGTCGCAGGGCGTGTTCACGTCCAGCGCTGCGATCCGGTAGCCCAACCTCACGTTCGGGCAATCATAAGTGCCGCCCGACCAGTTGACGATCTGCTCGACGTAATTCTCGAAGCGGGAAGTCGCGCCGAGGGCATCATGTGCCACGGCGGTGAGATGCCCGGCAGCAGTGGCCCCGAGCTGGAGATCGTGGATCGATGGCGGCCGGAACCCGAGAGCAAACATCTGCTTCCTTTCAAGCACCACGCGTACGTTCCGCTTCAACTCACGCGCTGCCAGCACAGCCAGAAAGGCCACATGATGCGGTCGCAGGCCCGAACCGAAAGCTCCCCCCACGAAAGGGGATAGCACCTGGAGCTCGTCTTTTCCGAAGCCGAAGACCTGGGTCAGATACTTTTTATCGTTCATCACGGCTTGGGTCTTGTCATAGACCGTCAGGCTGCCATCACGCTCCCAGATCGCGGTCGTGGCGAAAGGTTCCATCGGGTTGTGATGCTGGGGGGAGGTCGAGTAGCGTTCTTGAATCGAGGCCGGGGCTTCCACCAGCGCGATCCCCACATCACCGCGCGGCTCCGGGGGCTTGCCCATGCCCGAGCGGGAGTCCGGCTCTTCAAAGGACTCCGGCCGCTGCTCTTCCAGATCGGTCGCGTGTGCCTCCTGCTCACATCGCAGCCGCACCAGTCCGGCTCCGTGCCTCGCGGCTTCCAGCGAATCGGCCAATACCAGCGCTACCACTTGCCCGGAAAAGCGGATGACATCGTCGTGCAGAGGGCGGAATGGACTACCATCCGGACCGACCTGATCGCGGTAGTTTCTCTCCAGCCACGCTAGCGATGGCTGATCGTCGTGGGTGAAGATGTAGACTACTCCCGGACAGGCAAGGGCCGCTTCCGTTTCGATCGAGAGGATTCTTCCCCGCGCGATTGGCGCGTCTACGATGCGACCGTAGAGCAGACCATCCCCGCGGAAGTCCGAGGCATACTTTGCTTTTCCCGTGACCTTTGCCGGCCCGTCCACCCGGTTCACGTTTCCCATTGCCGCCCCACTCATGATTCGGACGCTTGTTTGTTGGAGGCTTCTTCGAGGGCCCGCACGATCGCGCGCCGTGCCAGTTCGATTTTGAAGTCGTTGAAGCCGCGGCCCCTCGCATCCTGCATCAGGACATCGGCAGCCTTCTGGAAATTCTCACGCGCCGGTGCACGGCCGGTGAGCACTCGCTCCGCCCTTTCATCGCGCCAAGGCTTGTGAGCCACCCCGCCGAGGGCCAGCCGTGCGGTCGAGATCGCCCCGTCCTCGATCTCCAGCGCCGCCGCCACGGACACCAGAGCGAAGGCATACGAGCGCCGGTCGCGCACCTTCACATAGGAGTAGTGGTTCGCGAAGCCCTTCGGCGGCAGATCGATGCAAACGATCATCTCGTCCGGTGCCAAGGTGTTCTCGATATCAGGTGTGTCGCCGGGCAGAAGATGGAAGTTCGCGAAGGGGATCGCGCGGCTGCCACGGGCACCCTCCACGATCACCACCGCCTCCAGTGCTGCCAAGGCCACGCACATGTCAGAGGGATGCACCGCGATGCAGCTCGCGCTGCCGCCAAGCACCGCATGGATGCGGTTAAAGCCTTTCAGCGCCGCGCACCCGCTGCCCGGGCTGCGTTTGTTGCAGGGCGTGGCCGTGTCGTAGAAATAGAAGCAGCGAGTCCGCTGCATCAGGTTGCCGCCGTTGCTCGCCATGTTGCGGATTTGCGGGGAAGCACCCGCGAGAATCGCCGCGGCCAGCAGCGGATACCGCTCGGCCACCGCCGGATGAGCCGCCGTCTCCGCATTCCGGGCCAAAGCGCCGAGCCTAAGCCCGCCGTTCTCCAACGCGGCGATCTCGTGCCAGGGTAGGGGATTGATGTCCACCACGCTTGAAGGCTTCTCAATGCCTTCCTTCATCAGATCGAGGAGGTTGGTTCCGCCTGCGATCACTGCGGCTGATCCGGTCTTGCCCAGTTCGCGCTGGCACTCTGGCAGCGTGGCCACCCGTGAGTAGGTGAAAGGATTCACAACGTTTCCTCCTTTTCCAGCGTGCTTCGGATTGCATCCACGATGTTCGGATAGGCTCCGCAGCGGCAGAGGTTGCCGCTCATTCTCTCGCGCATTTCGTCGTCGTCGCGTGGCGCACCCTCATCCAGCATCCCGATCGCCGAGCAGATCTGACCAGGCGTACAGAACCCGCATTGGAATGCATCGTGATCGATGAAGGCTTGTTGGAGGGGATGCAGCTCGCCATCTTTCGCGATTCCCTCGATCGTCACCACCTCCGCACCCTCGCTCATCACGGCGAGAGTCAGGCAGGAGTTGATCCGCTTGCCATTGAGCAGCACCGTGCAGGCCCCGCATTGGCCGTGGTCGCAGCCCTTCTTGCAGCCCGTGAGGCCTGCATCCTCTCGTAGCAGATCCAAGAGGGTCCGCCACGGCTCCACTTCGTATTGGGAATCGGCTCCGTTCAAGCGGAGCCGGACGCGATGTTTCTCCAGAACGTCGGGCGTGGGGCCAAGCGCGGAAGTTCGAGGAAAGACGACGGAGTTCATGAAGATTGAGCTGCCAATCCTCGCACCGGCCATGCCACTAGCCTATCCCTACGCAGAGGCGGCTACTCGCCTCCTAACGAGTTAGCAGTGTGGGCAAGATGCATGAGCTCCTTGCTCTTCGCATCCTCACCGCTTCCCCTCCCGGTGCTTCTTGAAGATCGCCAGGGTGCGGTCGCGCTCCTCGTGGTGATCCACGCAGGGCAGGGGATAGCCCTTCGCGATCGGTCGACCGTCCTTCGGCGGTTCCATCAGACGGTCCACGGGCACATCCTTCAACTCCGGGACCCAGCGCTTGATGTACGTGCCCTCCGGGTCGTGGCGTTTCGCCTGCGACCACGGGTTCTGGATGCGGAAGTAGGGCGCGGCATCCGCCCCCGTCCCGGCGCTCCACTGCCAGCCGCCGTTGTTCGAGGCGATCTCCCCATCCACGAGGTGCTGCAGGAAGAACTGCTCCCCCAGACGCCAGTCCACATGCAGGTCCTTGGTCAGGAACATCGCCGTGATCATCCGCAGGCGGTTGTGCATGAAACCGGTGGTCAGGAGTTCGCGGATGCCGGCGTCGACGATGGGGAAGCCGGTGCGGCCTTCCTTCCAGGCCTCGAAGTTGGCGTCGGGTTCGGCCCACCAGAGACCGTGCCAGTCGTCGTTGAACTCATTTTCAAGGACTTGCGGGTAGTGCCAGAGGATCGCCATGTAGAACTCCCTCCAGGCCAGTTCCTTAACGAAGGTATCGGGGCCTTCGCCACCGCCGGCCTCCATCACGCGCCTATATATAGTGCGGGGGGAGAGCAGGCCGAAGCGCAGGTCCTGCCCGAGCCGGGAGGTGCCGGGGACGGCGGGTGAATCGCGCAAGTCCTTGTAGTTCTTGATACGGGAACTGACGGCGGTCTTCAGGCGCTGCAGTGCGGCGCGCTCCCCGCCCTCCAGGATCTCGCAGCCCTCCGGCTCCGGGAGCTTCCAGTGGGCATTCGCGGGCAGATCGAGGGACTTGATGCCCTGCGGCGTGTTGAGCGCCTTCGGCTTCGGGAGGGGTTCCGGCTTGGGCAGGGTGAGCCAGTTCTTCGAGTAGGGGGTGAAGACGCGATAGGGCTTGCCATCTTGGGTCAGCACCTCCTGCGGGGTGTGGAGCGTCACGTCATGAAAACCAATGCATTCCACGCCGAGGCGCTTGGCCATCTTCTCGACCCGGGCTTCCATCTCGCGGCCGAAGGGGTCGGGGTCGCGATTGAAGCTCAGGGACTTGGCGCCGCTTTCCTTGATCAGCTTTTCCAGCTCCTCGTCCGCAGAGCCGCAGCGGATGATCAGGCGGCCCTCCAGCGTTTCGAGGTTCTTGGCCAGTGATTCCAGTGACTTACAGAGGAATGCCTGGCGCTTCGGGCCGGTCCAGACGTGGTTCTGCTTCCAGTCGCTCAGGATATAGACCGGGAGAACGGAGTCCGCGGAAGCCGCGGCGTGGTGGAGGGACGGGTTATCGAGGATCCGGAGGTCCCGCCGGAACCAATGAATCGTCTGCGCGCTAGGGGAGGGCATGCGGGCTAACAAAGCCATGCACGCTAACAGCGCAAGGGGGGAAGCCGGTGATCAGGGGGCACCGAGCATTTTCTCGGCTTTTTTTACGGTCACGTTGCTGAGACGGCCGTTCACGCGCTTGGAGCCCTCGAGGAGGGACTTCAGGTCGCTGAGGGTCTTCTCCGCCGCATCCAAGGCCTTCCTTCCGCCGCCGTATTGCTTGTCCGAGAAATACTTGGTGAAAGTCACGCCGCCCCTGCTGACGCAGAGACGCCATCCTTGGAATGCCGTGTTCTCGTAAGTGAACCGAGTCAGGTTGCGCTTCGATTTCATTGTGGGACCGAGTTCGAGAGCATTCATATGACAACATGCCACCGAATGCGGGGGATGGCCACTCGATTTTTGTTTGAGGAATGTTAGAGACTCTCCGGAACCGCGCATTCATGCGGATTTCCACGTATTTCGGGCGGTGAAAAAATTCGTTGCCAAGCCCCTGCCGTTCTCCTTTAGTCCCCGCCCGCGCGAGCCTGAACAGCCGCCGTAGGTCCTCCTGGCAGGGTATCACGCCCCTGCCACCGCTCGCAGGAGGGTAACCCGGCTACCCCTAATATACAATGTCTGCCGCCAAACTTGCTCGATTCGAGCTCCCGAACCGCCTCGTCAAGCACGAGGACACCGCCACCGAGGTCTACGCCCAGTTCACCGCCGAGCCCTTCGAGCGCGGCTACGGCCACACCCTGGGCAACTCGCTCCGCCGCGTCCTCCTGGGCTCGCTGGAAGGCGCCGCCATCACCTCCGTGCGGATCGCCGGCGTGCAGCATGAATTCTCCAGCCTCCCGGGCGTGGTGGAAGATGTCACCGACATCGTGCTGAACCTCAAGAAAGTGAAGTTCAAGCACCACGACAAGGAGCCCCGCATCCTCACGATCAAGGTCGAGAAGGAAGGCGTGATCACCGCCGGTGACATCCAGGACGACAACATCTACGAAGTCGTCAACAAGGACCAGATCATCTGCACCCTCGACAAGAAGGTGAAGTTCGACTGCGAATTCGAAGTCCGCGTCGGCCGCGGCTTCTTCACCGGCGACGAGAACAAGCGCAAGGACCAGCCGATCGGCGTGATCGCCATCGACTCGATCTTCTCCCCGGTGACCCGCGTGAAGTACGCGGTGGACACCACCCGCGTGGGCCAGATGACCGACTACGACAAGCTCGTGCTGGATATCTGGACGGACGGCCGCATCAGCCCGCAGGACGCCCTGCTGCAGGCCTCCGCCATCATGCGCCACCACCTGGACGTCTTCGTCAACTACGACGAGAACGCCGTGGACTTCGAGGAAGCCCCGACGGAATCCAACGAGGAGAACGCCGCGCTGAAGAAGCTTCTCAACATGAGCGTGAACGAGATCGAACTCTCGGTCCGTGCCGCCAACTGCCTCAACAACGCCAACATCACTTCCGTGGGCCAGCTCGCGATGAAGTCGGAGGCGGAAATGCTCAAGTATCGCAACTTCGGCAAGAAGTCGCTCAACGAGATCAAGGACAAGCTCTCCGAACTCGGCCTCGGCCTCGGAATGTCCCTGGATCCTTCGTTGCTCTCCGGCCCGGTGCCGGCCGTCCGCGGCCCGCGTCTCGGCGTCGAAGAAGAAGCCCCGGTGGGCCTTGCCGACCTGATCGCCCAGAACCTCGACGACTAATTAAGAAAGGGACCGCACCCGATGAGACATCGCCGCAATACCACCAAGCTCAAGCGCACCGCCGCCCACCGGCGCTCGCTGCTTGCCAACCTCGCCTGCAGCTTGATCGAGCATGGCAGCATCCGCACCACGCTCGCCAAGGCCAAGGCCCTGCGCCCCGTGGCTGAGAAGATGATCGGCCTCGGCAAGCGTGGAGATCTCCACGCCCGCCGCCAGGCTGTCGCCTTCCTGCGCCAGAAGGACATCGCCAAGAAGCTCTTCGAAGAGGTCGCCCCTCTCTCGAAGGACCGCCAGGGCGGTTACTGCCGGATCACCAAGCTGGGTGCCCGCATGACCGACTCCGCGCCGATGGCCGTGATCGAGTGGGTGGACCAGCCGGCTGTCGAAGAGACCGCCGTGGCCGCTCCCGCCGCTGAAGAGCCCGCCGCCGTGGCTGCTCCCGCTGCTGCTGAAGAAGCCGCCGAAGCCAAGCCCGCCAAGAAGAAGGCGGCGAAGAAGGCGAAGGCCGCTGACGAAGCCGCGGAGTAATCCGCAGGTCGTCGAGAGACTGATTCCTAAGACCCCCGCCGGAGCGATCCGGCGGGGGTTTTCGGTTTGAAGGCGGGATCATCCATCGCTAATCTTCCGATCATCGATCGGTGGGAAATCGCCATGAAGCGTGATCTATCAGAGCAGGTGGTCCGGATGCGCATTGTCGTCAGTGCGCCGCTATCCGGGGTGACATTCGCGGTGCAGCGCGGCAAGGCCGGTTTGCTCGCGCCGACGGTAAGCAGTGCGGAGTCGCTCGAGTTCGAGTTCTCGCTGCGTGTCGCGATGGATCCGGCCCAAGGGTTCAATTTCCTCGGTGAGTTCGCGCAGGGCCCGCGGACCGACCGCTTCATCTATCTCAATTCCGGAACCTATGCCGGCCAGCCGCATACCACCTGGGCCCGTCGCGCGAAATTGAAGCTGGCTTCCATCCCGGCGGCCTTGATTGAAGGCGCGATGACGTCCCCGGGGCAGGTCCTCGAAGCAAGGCTCGCCGGAACGGGAAGCGACGGCGGACCGATCTGCGCGACCGTGAAGCCGGAAGCCCTCGAATGGCGCTTGGTGAGAAGTGCCGCCGCCGTGGCTGCTCCCGCTGCTTCTGCTGAAGCAGCCGCCGAAGCCAAGCCCGCCAAGAAGAAGGCGAGCAAGAAGGCCAAGGCCTCGGAGTAAGCGCTTGGTTGTTCAGACGTAGGCCATCCCGCCATGAGTGCCACTATCACCAAAAAGGTCACGAAAGAGAAGCTGGCGAAGATTCTGCCTCGCGCTTACACGGACCGTTGGGGGTCGGTCAATGTTCCTGAGCCGATCACGGTGATCGTATTCGATGACTCCGTCGTCAAGTCCGGCACGCTCCGCAAGGCGCTGCACCGCGTTGGCGACAGCTTGGAATCACTTGTTCTTGTCGGGGGAGACTTCACCGATGAATCTCGCGCGATAGCGAGTGAGATAAGAGCCTTCCTGCTAGCTCAGAGTTGCTATGGCTGGACAGACGAGAGCTATCAGCAGATTCGCAAGATCATCGGCTCGAAAGTGAAAACACCAGACTTGAGACGCGATGCTTGATCATTCGCTGAAGCCAGCCCGGTCATTGGGCTGTGGCATCCGCTAGCAGATGCCCCGCAGCCAATGGATGCCTTCCCCATCCTTGAAAAATCTGTCCGTAGTTGTGATGTTCTCCAGAAGTTGATGCAATTCGTCCGCTGCCTCCGATACCGCGATCTCCCCAAACCGAAGTGGGACGAGAACGAGGAGGCATCGCTGGAGAAAGAGTTCAACGAGGTCTACGACCAGTTAGTCGCGGCGCTCAGCGAGCTCTACCTCGTGGATGACCAGGCGGGTTCGGGGCCGGAGAATGCCGTGATCTCAATGTCCCGCTACGATGTGTCGATCTGCCGTCACCACAACATTGTCGCGGATTCTCCCGCTTGGCACCCTGATCTCGTGATGACGATGCATGCCGTTCTTCAAGAAGTGCCGGCAGGATGGACTTTCGGGATTGATGCGACTGAGTTTCCTCCGGGCCAAGCGCACGTCGTGATTCAGCGCGATGGAACCGTATCCGGATGGTCGGAGTTCGGCGCCAGAGCAACTCTCGGTCGGCTTGGCTTCCCTCCCCGGCTTGGATTGCTTTGGAACACCTGGTGTTTTCTGGTCAATTGGGTAGACGACTTGCGCAGGCGCCTTGCGGTTCGGCGAGCGTTGAAGGCCCCCCGGCCAGAATGCATCGTCACCAAGGACGCCGCGAAGACCGGCGAACAAGATGTCCCTCCTAACGCCTGATCCGCCGCGAGTCCAAGCCGTTATGAACATTCAACCACCAACCTGCAGTCGAAGCCACGCTCACGGTAGGGCTTAGGTGAACTTCGACGCTCGATCTTGAACACACATGACGCGAGCCGCCGACCATCTCGATGCTTCATTTCCCGCGTCGTTTATTGGCTTCACTCGTCACTGTGAGGCCTATTGCGTAGCAGGGTGTTGTGGCTTGGATGCCTTTTCCTTCGATGATTCGACTCTTGAAAGTGCCATCATGGCCTACGGGGTAAATGCAACAGAGTCAATGTGCGCAGAGTCCCAACAGGCTGCCTTACAATTCTCGCACGAAACTCGCCAGTGTTGGTCATCCCAGGATGATTTTAATGCGATATGGGATAATGGTTCAGAACTGTCCAAGTGGATTCTAGAAATCATTGGAGACACTCGACGGTTAACCCCAAGACTGAGCAAACAAGCGGACGCAGGGAAGGAGCCGATTTGAGTTCGAGAAACTGATTCCCAAGCTCCCGTCGGAGCGGTCCGAGGGGCGGCGGTTTGAAGGCGGAATCATCAATCACCAATCTTCCAATCATCAATCGGACTGCGGCTGCGCTGGGGGATGGTGGCGGGGGAGGGGCGTCCCTTCGACTCATCCTTGAAGTCCGGAGGGATGGCGTGATAACTAAGCGGTCATGATGAAGCGCTTCTTCCTGATCACGGCCTTGTTATTCGCCCAAGTGGCGCTCGCGGAGGAATCCAAGTTTGTCGATGACGCACCGAAGGGATTCATCCACGTCCGCGAAGAGAGCGATGGGGTGGAATCCCACGACTTCATCAGGGCCGATTGTGTCGTGCGCCTCCTACAAATCTCGGAGGAGGACGCGGGCAAGATGCGGCACTACATCCGGCTGTACACCACGGGCACGGAGGGTTCTTCCCATGACATTGAATCCGCGACCCGGGAGGAGGCCGAGAAAGTTCGCGGCAGACTGCTGGAGATCCTGTCCGCGGCCACCGCTCCCGCCGCCAAGGCCAAGGAAACCATCAAAGCGAAGCCCGCCAAGAAGAAGGCGCGCAAGAAGCCCAAGGCTGCGGTGGAGGCTGTGGAGTGAGCGATCAGCTCACACCGCATGATCCCATGCGATTGAGCTCTGCCGGTGTTTGTCTTGTAGTTCCGCAGATTCCGGTTTCCCCGAGATAGTGTGCAGTTCCACAGTCCATTGAGGCCTTGTGTATTTTTGGGGAACTTCCAATAGTCGAGTTGTTCTGCCGAAAATAAGTCCTCTCATGACATTCGAAGAGCTCCGTAAGAAGTACACCGAAGACGAACTGTCCTATTTTCCCGGCGATGCTGGTCTCCGATTCGATGCGTTTTCACCCATTCTCTCAGATCTCTACGAGGACAAGATCGTCTATTGTGAGAGGTTTGTTGCTGTCGTTTCGCTTCGTGACATTGAACTTTCACCAAAGGGGTTTGGCGCGACATGCACCCCTTTTCTTGCCTTCGAGAGACCAGGAGATTTTCGCTCGCTCATACCGGACAGAGAATGGAGTTTCCGGGGCCCTTGGGACTGGATGAGGCTCATCAAGAACTCGATCAACGTTCCCTACGCCGGGTGGACCATCTGGCCAGAGAAAGATCGCGTTAAAGAGGTAATCAGATCGTTGTCGATGGGAGATCTTGAGGCCGCACTGAAATTAACCCTGAAAGAACCCGAAAAGGCAGGATAAGTCGCGGGTGGCCACCGCCGCCGACGCCCCAGGTTGAGCGAGGGCTTTCTTCCCACCTTTGCCACCTCTAATGGTTCTGCTATAACGACGTGGCCTATCTATGCGCCGCGACGAACCCGGTCATTCCGCTCACGTTGCAATCGACGCTCTTGCGGGCTAGGTCGCTGAGCTTTAGGGCGTGTTTGAAAACCTCATGAAGTTGCCAGCCAGTCCAAGCACGCAGCAAGCAGGATGAAGTTGAAGTAGGTGTCGGCCAGTTTGTCGTAGCGCGTGGCAATCCGCCGGTTGCGCTTGATGCGCTGGAAGAAATTCTCCACGTGGCGGCGGTGGCGGTAGTAGCCTTGGTGGAACGGTGCGGGGATCTTCCGCCTCGCCGTGCTGGGGATGCAATGCCGGCTGCGTGAACGGTGGATCGTGTCGCGAAGCGGTCCGCTGTCGTATGCCTTGTCGCCGACAATCCTCACTCCCCGCAGCCCCGCGAGGAGATCCGGTGCCGCCTTCGCATCGTGCACGTTGCCGGGAGACAGGGAGGCTCTGACCAAGCGGCCTTTGCCGTCCACCACCGCGTGCAACTTGCTGTTGAGGCCGCCCCGGCTTTTGCCGATGGCCTGCAATTCCTTGCCGCCGCACCCGCCATGGGCGTCCTTGTGAACCTTGAGGTGGGTCGAGTCGATGAATCGCAACGCGCCGGTCCTGCCGCGGGCCAGGTATTTCAAGATCTTCTCCCAAACCCCTTTCGAGCACCATAGGCGCCAACGCGAATAAACCGTTTCCCACGGTCCGAAATCCGGCGGCACCGCCCTCCATGCACAACCGGTGCGCAAAACGTAGATCATGCCTGTCGTCAACATCCGGTGGCACGAGGGAGGCCTGCCACCAATTGTTGTACTGTTCACCCTCAGCGGGATTCTGGACTACGTTAATTTTTTTAGCGCCAGCCAGAGCGCGTCGGACAGATGGAAGTACGAGTTGGGCGGTTTCATCGGAAGATGAAATCAAAACGTACGAGCCGGGCAGTACTTTCATTCTTCCGTGGTTTTCAAACACGCCCTAGTATTCTGCCAGAAATTAGAACCCGATGGCTCGCTACGATTTGCAGGAACCTCGACTTTACGCGGACTTCAACGGGTGCTTCGGGGATATTCTGTGTCTCTCCCATGGTGACACATGTCGGACTCAGGGTGGCAACGAGATTGAGCTTCGCGAGGGGATGATCGTTACCGCATACGATGAGGACGCCAATGCCAATGGTGAGCGGGACGATCTGATTGCTACCGGGGTTGTCGTGCGTTCCCACGAATCGCTGAGATGCAACTGCTCTGTTTGGTGCCTCCGGGTTGATGAGAATGGTGTGCGGAGCGAGTCCGAGATCCCAGGATCAGAAGCAGAGCAAGCCGCCGCTCCGAACCGCTCAACAGCGCCCGGTTTGAAATCGGAGATTCCTCTTCGCGGCTCGGAGGGCTAAGACCTTCGGCGGAAAGGTCATGAAGAAACTCGCGTTTGCAGCGCTTGCAATCCTGCTGTGTGGAGTGGCGCTGAAGCTGCGATCTTGGAAGGCGCAGATGGATGCGGACGTGCGACGCACCAAGAATGACACCGAAGCGATCCGAAGGGCGGTTCTGGCCTACCGGGACGAGGATGGAGTGCCGCTGGATTCCAAGAGCGACCCATTTCGCGTTCTTACCCTCGGTGATAATGTTCGGCAGATTCCATTTCTTGTGCCTCTTGATTCCGGTCATTGGCCCGGGAATCGATATTCCGATCCGTGGGGACGCCCTTACGCTTTCGACCTGTCGCAACCAGACAATCCGCAGATTCGATCCTTTGGACCAGATGGACGCCAATCCGCGGATGATATCGGCGGATGGTGACACGGAACAAGGATACCTCAATGTCTCCAAGAAAGAAAATTCGCATTCCGAGCGATGGGTGAATCAGTTCATGATTCAGGACGAGTATGGCGACGACCTTGTCCATCGGAACAAAAGCAACGGCGGACAAGGCGGCTAGTTCGCTGCGCTCTGGACGCCTGATGCCCGCCGTGCCACAGTTCAAACGGTGGGCCGCAATCCAAGAACTCTGCCATCAACAATCATGAGCCAACCTACGACATTTCGGAACGTTTGGTTTCTCCCTGGAGAAGATACTTGGCGACGATGGAGCCTCTTTGCTTACGAGGACATCGGAATCCTGACAGTTGGAGACGGGCATATCGAATTTGTCGGGCGGCGGCGTCATGTTTCCATCAGCTCGATCGATGAATTGAAGTTCGGCACGCAGGGCCGGGATTTTATCAACAATTGGGTTCATATCGAATCGGGAGACCAGACGGTATATTTCGCAGATGGGGGCTGGTGGGGATTTCGAGGACACTTGGCACATGGGACACGCAAGATTCTACGAGCTGTTCTAGCCTCATTCCCGACAACAACCGCCGAGCAAGCCGCCGCTCCAAACCGCTCGGAAGCGCCCAATTTGAGTTCAAGGTCCTCCGCTCGCGGTTCGGAGGGCTAAGACATTGGCTTCATCATATATGAGCACCGAGTATCAAGTTCAGACCTTTTCTGGTGGTGAGGTTCGGTTCTGGATAGAGCGGGGATCGTCCATTCATTTGAAGGCTGTGTCGCCGCATGGAGATCCGACGGAGCTTACCTCTGAGGATGCCAGAGAAATTGCTGCAGCGTTAATCGCAGCCGCAGAGCAGATGGATGTTTCACCGAAGCAGATTTTATGAGAGAGGACACCTTATGGCCTAGGCATGCGCTGGAGCGAACCCGGCATGGTCTCGCGGTTTGCAATCGTGGCGTTCCGCGAGCCGGGTCGCTGAGCTTGGGTCCTTAGGCCGTTCCGCGCGATGGGCACATACAATACTCTCCACATTTCACTGACTTGCCCGAGGTGCGGTGCGGTCGTCGAGACGACCGTTGATTGTTACTTTGGCTACGTCGGCGGGATGCAGGAATTGAGGATCGGCGACCGCTATCCTTGGAGAGAGTGCGTGGAGCCTCAGAACGGTGGCAGACCGGAGGGCGGCTCTGTGGACGGTGAGGGCTACGTGGAGTGTCCGCGTTGTCAGAGAGATGCACACTTGCGGGTTCTCGTTCGTGATGATGTCATTGTCGGCGTTGAGCCAGACCCGGAGAGACTAGGATATGTTCCAGATTGAAAGGCCTAAACATGCGCTGGAGCGAACCCGGCATGATCTCGCGGTTTGCAATCGTGGCGTTCCGCGAGCCGGGTCGCTGAGCTTGGGTTGTTCTGCTTAGAAATGCACTCCTCCTTCATTCCATACAGCCAACTCCAATCCTGCGGGTATGACCTGTCGACGCCTGATGCGGCTAGGTTTGTCGAGATGTGCAAGCGAGTTGAGGCTCTGTTGGCCAGCATCGCCACGGAGTTTCGCGAAGTTCCAGCTCCTCGCATTACGCTTCACGTTGCCCGGGCATATGATGATGAGTGGGGCGTTTCCAAAGAGCGCGGAGAAGAACTTAAGGCTAAGGATTTCGAGACTTCTTGGCAGGAGGTTTCCGATTCCAAGATCGAGGATTTCCAAGAGTATTTCACGTTCTCCGATTCTGAAGGTTGGCGATTCTATCTGCCTGCCTTCATGTGTCATTTTCTTCGCGACTTTCCGAACGGAGCCTTTGTCGCGGTCTGCACCGCCGTAAGACGACCGGGTGATCGACTGGAACTGCTGACAGAAGGGCAGCGGCGATGTGTCGACGAGTTCAGAGAACTATGCGATTCTCACCACATCTGGTCCCCATGAAACTCCAGCCACCACGAGCGGATGCAGCCAACCGGCTGCCGTTAGTGCTTGGTCCTTCACGTTAGGCCAGATCATGGCGACACTGGTTCATCCGCAAATCGAACAAAAAACGTAACACGTCTATGGGAGCATGGGGACCACACAGTTTTGAGAATGACCGGGCCTTGGATTGGCTTGGCGATTACCTCGACAGTCCCTCGGACGATAGGCTGCGTGCCACATTTGATCCGCCGTCGAGGGGAAAGCCTCCAGGGCTCATCGCCAAACTCTTTGGGGGCCAGGCCAAGTCGTCAGCGGTTCCCCCGGATGAAGAGCAGGTATTGGCTGCGGCAGAGGTCATTGCTGCGATGCGGGGACATCCGCTGGCCGATGCGCCGGATGGTTTTGCACGTCTGACACTTCGCCCGCCACCAGACGACCTTGTGAGTGCGGCCATTCGAGGAGTTGACTTGATACTCGACGAATCGTCCGAGTTGAATTCGCTGTGGCGTGGAGCCGACGACTTCTCGACGGCGCACAGGGGAGGTCTGCCGCCTGAGGAGGATTCCGAGGACTATTTGGCTTGGCTTGCTGGCCTTAGGGATCTTCGTGAGCGACTGACCCGGCCATGAAGCCACCATCCAAAGCGGGGCCGAATAAGTCGCGCCTGGCAGCCGCCGCGAGCTGGTCTGCTCCAGTGGTGGATTCCGGCGTCACCTCAGACCGCTGGTTGCGTACACTTTGATCGCTAGACGACTCGAGCGCCTTTTACCGATTTCTGCCGTGAACACAGCAGAAGCAACGCTGCACGACTCTTCGAGAAGGCATGCTAACCCTTCGATCAGCTCAAACGTTCGCCAGGAATGAGTGATGCGAATCTCCAGCCAGGAGCCAAGAAGAAGACCCGTTGGGGGTGTCTCGCGCTTCTCGTGATTCCGACCTTGATCTTTGCTGCGGCACGGTTGCACCAGGTGTGGTGGGAGCGACAACCGCTTTCAGTTCATCTGCGGAGTGTTTTCAAGGAGTCCGGGTTCAGCGTGCCGGAGTATGTTTCCGAGATCTCCGGATCGAAGGGGTATGTCGATTTTCAAGGGGATTTCATCGCGTGTGTTTCATTCACTGTTCGCCCCGGTGACATCGACAGTTTTGTCATGTTGCCGTCGCCGCCGTGGAGAAATCCTTCCGCGTTCCTCCCCTTGGACAAGGCCGGCAACTGTGGGGATTTTGAAGTGCCCGCTGGAACGCTGATGATCGAGGAGTGGGAACCGGGAACCGAGTACATGTGCAAGTATGCGGTCGATCGGGAGGCGAACAGGGTCTACTTCTACCGCGCGTCGTGGTGAAGGGGCTGAGGTGGGTTCGGCGTGCATTAACGCGGACCTAACCCGGCTGTCGCGAATCGCCTTGTGCGGGCCAGTTCGCGGAGCTTGGGTTGCTCTGGAGAAGAATGACCGACCACCAACAGCTCGCCGTCGCGTGTCGTTTTGGTTCTGCATCGAAGGCGGACATCGAGGGCTTCATCCAATCCGTGGTCGAGAGCGGCGGCGAATACGACAACCGGCTGTTAGAGGCGTATGCCAGTGATATCCGGCAGGCCCGGGCGAAGATGCTGGAGTTCATCGGCTTCTCGTTTCCCGGTTTCGAGCTCACGACGGGGGGAAGGCCTTCAGGTATGCAGGAGGGAGCTCAGGAGGCAGATCGGCCTGCTGCTGGACCGGGAGCTCACGCCATCCGAGTTCTGCCAGTTCTTCAATGCGATGGAACGCATGCTGGTGGTGGCCTCCGATATGACTCCCGGCGAGGTTCCCTTCCTGGGCAATCTGTACAACGCCTGCGACTGGTGCGACGATGGTTGGACGCTGGAGAATTCTCCTTACCTGGCCGAGGAGGCGGGGCGAGTTGCTTCTGAGATCGACAGGGCTGAGTAAGCGAATGAATGTCGCAAGGCTCCTTTGGCCGCCGATCCCTGAACTTGGGTAACTGTGTATGCCTCTCTCCGAAAAGACCAAGCTGCGGCTTATGATGCCGTTTGCGATCTCGCCGATCATGAAGTGGGGCGCGGGTCCGGGTATTGTCGGATTGATCCTGATGGCGATCGGTGTCGTGAAGGAGGTGGGTTGGTTGATGGTTGCGGGAAGCATTCTGGCGGCGCCGGTGTTCTGGTGCTATTTCGTCGTCGCCTTCGTTTTTCTTCCCTATCTCGTGTTCGACAGGCTGAGGAAGAGATCTTAAACACTCGGGCATTCCGTGGATGAGAATGATCCAGAAGCGATGATGCGCGCGGGCCGCGGCCCGGATGGCGATACCGGTGTGAAGCGCTGGTTGCGGGAGCGCTCCGATGACGAGTGCTTTGCTTTCGTCAGTGCCTGCATTCGCTTCCGTGGCTACGGCTACGAGCAGCGCGCTCTTGATCTGGCCACCTCTTGCATCCGGCAGCCTGCGCATGCGCTGGTCGTCTTGCGTGCCGGCCTCGTGGATCCGGACGCCGGCAGCATCAAGTTTTGGCTCGCGTTCGGCATCAAGAAGCTGGGTGGCCGCAAAGTCCTCGCGGAAATTTCGGCATTGCTGGATGCCAAGCCTTCGGCGGTGGACAAGGCTCTCTATTGGCTTCCAGGGTTGCTGCCGTCCACGGATGAAGCATCCCGCGCTAGCTGCCAGATCCTGCGCGCCGAGGCTCAGCGCCGAGGGATCATTCGCGGGCCTGCTTCTACTTGCACGCCGGATGGGCGAGTCCTCTTCCATGATATTGATGGGCCACCGGACGTTGGATCGAGTCCGGGCTTTCATCGGGGTTCGGGTGGGCTGTAGTATCCGGCACGGAGATGAAGATGCTGCTTGCTGCTGCCGTGCTGTTGGCGATGTGTTCCTGCGGGTCGAGCGGGGTCGCGTCGCGTGGGCGGGAGGTGCAGTATGTGAACAAGACCAAGTTCGTGGGCGATGAGGCATTCTGTGTCGTCCATGACAAGCGGATGAAGCTGGCTCCGGAACTTGAAGGGCCGGGCGCCGACGGGCTGCCGGGTGATTTCATGGAGCAGCATTGGCAGCAGTTCCCGAATGATGGTTACTTTTATCCGGCATGCTCCCCGGCGAGCGGAGAGAATGTCTGGGTGTGCCCGGCGTGTTCGAGAGATTCTGCCCGGATGAAGGGGAAGATGGGGTTGCTCCCGTGATGTCGGCTTTACTCATGGCATGGGGTCTGAGCATCATTCGATCAGCATTCATCTCCAGAGCGAGCCATCGGAAGCTCGCGCACAGCAGTCGGAAGAGTCCTGACCCTTGAGGCTTGATCAAAAGAAATGCCCAACCGTATGCCCAATCCGGATACACCTGCCTGTGAATGCCGCTGGTTTGAGCGGGCTGTTGCCGACGATTCCATTCCGGTGGTCTTCGATGAGTTGATGAATGAGTATCACCTCCTCCATCACAACGGGCGCGGGCACCTTTTGTTTTACCATTGTCCGTTTTGTGGAGGACGCGCACCGAAGTCTCTGAGGGCTACCTATTGGACGGAGGTTTCGATGGAAGAATCCGTCCGACTCCATGCGCTCACGAAGGACATCAGGACCCCCGAGGAGGTGTTCTCCACGTTTGGTCCGCCGGATCAAGATTTCGAGTTTGGAAGCGGATGCACAACGCCGGGTTCACAAGAGGAAGCGCCGGAAACCACGCTTGGCCCCCGCCGGGTAGTCTATAAATCCCTCTCCGAAACAGCCGACGTTCATGTGCTGATCGATCGGTATGATCGATTGAAGTTCTCATTCAGACGCCGGTACATCGGGCCCAAGCGGAGCAATCAGGCGGATCCTGGCACGCAGCAGTCTGCTGGGGCCTGATCCTTGATCCTCGTTCAAAGAAGTGTCCCGAAGATGAGACTCGCCGAAATTTGGACCGGTGCACCTGTGACAGAGGGGGAGATCACCGCGATCCGCGCGGTTGCGCCTGAGTCAATCGCGAACGAGCTCGAGCGCTTCTATCGCAAGTGCAACGGAGCCGAGCGGGGATTCAATGAAGTGGACTATGCGGCCGACAAGTTCGACTGTCTGCGCATTGACGCGGTGGACATCACCATCAATCCGGAGACACGGAGAACACTGGAGGAGTGCTTTCCGGGTTATTGGGTGATTGGGAGCGATGCGGGGGCTCAGTTGATCGCGTATGACATGGATGCGGAGCTTCCATGGCCGATTGTTCTGATCCTGCCTGGAGATGATGCTCCGCCGACTGTGCTCGCAAGAAATCTGGATGAACTGTGCGAGCTGTACTTCAGTCCTACTGATGCGGGGTAGGCTAGGGTCGGACAATCGGACGCGGGCAAGCGTACCCCGGGCCCGGAATTGGAGTTCGCAGCTGCGTGTCGGGGTGCTGGATACCTAGAAACTTCACCCGCAGGAGCGTGTTCCCCGTCACTCCCCTCGTTCGCGAAGGTCTGGGTGGGCCCGGCGTGTTCGAGAGAAGCTGCCCGGACAAAGGTGGAGATGGGGCTGAGATGATCCCGATGGGCGGAGATTTCAGGCTCCCTTTCCGCCCGATGATTGCCTACATATGAGTCGTTTGTTGAAAGAGATGAATCTAGGGCGACTAGTCAAGCGTTTGGTCCATGGCGGTTCGAGCCATCTGGATGGTATCGAGATGGAAGTCGTGGAGGCGGTCTTGGCCCAGCTTCCGGAGCAAGAATCGCAGGCGATCCGAATGCAGTTGGAGGATCTGGAAACGGTGCAGAAGGCGGCAGGGAACCGCATGGTCTGCATGTGGTACCGGGGCTCCGCCCGCTCGCCTTTGTTAGAAGGCGGCGAATTTTGTTTGGCGCGCCTGCGCATCGCGGAGGAGAAAGTGACCGGCACCATTCAGCTGATGGTGCACCGGGGGCGCCTCCAGTCATTCGAGTATTCCCGGGGCCGGCCCGGCCCTGACTTCACGATCCGCTCGGTGGAGATCCGGCCCGCGAAGGTCGCGTCGGTGGCTGCGGCAATCGACCGGCTGGAACACGATGAGCCGAATGACGATTCGGGAAATCATTCATAAGCCACGAGATGCCATCGTCACAGGGCGCCGATGAAGCGAAGTATGCCGCTTACCTCGCTCACGAGCGGCACATGTTCGCCTAGTGCCTTAGCGCTTACGGAGGCATTGCTCCGGACACGTCGGTAGCCCGAGCGGAAGAGCTCTACCCCTATGCGCCGGTAACGGATCCCTACCGCTGGCTCATCTTCCATGACGAGGCATGGAACTGGGCCATGTTTGATCTCCTCGGCGAGGGCTATTGGCGTTCACGACCCGAGTTCCAGTCTCCCTCTTCCGAATACCGTGCCGAGTCCAGCAGGCACCGTGACTCCGGTGCTTGAGCCTGCGCTTGCCGACCGGAAGGCACGGCCCCGGAATTGGAGTTCGCAGCTGCGTGTAGGGGTGCTAGATACCTAGAAGCTTCACCCGCATGAGCCTGTTCCCCGTCACTCCCCTTGTTCGCGAAGTTCAGGGCTTGATCGTTCAGGCCTTCGAGGTCTCGGAGCCGGAGGCGGAAGAGTTTGCGGCGGAGCTGGTGGCTCTGGCGGAAGGGTGGGGCAGCCGTGAGAGCGCTGCGAGCCAGGATTGGTCTTACCGGGTGAGGAAGCATCTGGGGAAAGCCGGGAAGCTGAAATGGCGCTCCGAGGAGGAGCGGGCTGGCTTCGAGGCGGCAGAGAGCGAGCGGCATGCGAGGTATGAGTTTCTGATCGATACCAAGCACCGCGCGTGATTCCGGGCTTCATCCCTGTCCGGGAGCCGCTATGCTCCGCGTGTCCGGAGAAGATATGAGGTTCACCACCATCGCCATTCCGCTTGTCTTGGGTCTCGCGCTTGCGAGTTGCGGGGAGAGTACTGCCCAGCGCGCCAGGCGGCTGAAACTGGACGCTGCGAGAATTCAGAATGAGACGACCCGGGCGATCGTCATGGAAGACCTGAAGTTCATGGTGGATCTCGACGAGAGGGAACAATTTTTCGCCCGTCTCAGGAAGGACATGGATCGGTGCAAGATCATCACCGATGAGCTGCGGACGATCGACCCCGGGGCGGACCTCGCTGATCTGGAGAAGAACACCAAGCTGATCCTTCTGAGGATCAGAATCGATGAGGAGCAGAACAACAGTCGCCGCAGGATTTCGGAGAGCCGCCGCGATTCTCCCCGGAGCGGTGAGGTCCGTTCGACCTTGAACGAGTCAATCGCCCAGATCGAGCGGGAGATCGAATTGATCGAGGAGGCAGGCGAGGATGCCAGCGGGGCCAAGAAATTCTTGGAAGAACTGAAGAAGCAGAAGGCCGCGGAAGACAGCAATGCCGAAGATGCCAAGGGCATGGAGTCCGGGGGGAAGAGCGGGGAGATGGCCCCAACGGAGTCGGAGCAGGTGCCGCGCTAGCGGTTGGAGGGCAAGCGGAGTCGAATGCGAAGATGGAGTTCGATCAATCTATCCAATGGCGATGGAAGCTTGCGTTATCCGCAGCCTTTCTCTTCACGCTGTCCGTCACGCCGCTGGGGCGGGTGTTTGGATTCACGCTCGTGGCCCTTTTGGGGCTGCTCCTGGTCGCCGTCATCGTTGTGGCGGCGTGTTCGATTCTCGCGGGTGAGAAGAGAAAATCGCTCGCTTGGGTGGCCCTCATCGTGGTGGGGGCCGATATCGGCTATCTGATGCTGCCTATGCTGATGAACGAGCGAGGCTAAAGGGTAGGCCTTCGGCCCTGGCTCCACGGCGCCCCTGCGGCTTCCATGAAACAGGGCGATCGCGGCGGGTCTGCTTTCGACGCCGAGCTTTTCGTAGAGCGCCTTCACGTGGGTCTTCACGGTCTCCACGCCGGTGCCGAGGATGCAGGCGATCTCCGGATTCGACTTCCCTGCGGCCACCCATTCGAAGACCTCCCGCTGCCGTGGCGTGAGACCGGCGGCGATGGCCTCTCCCGAAGCCGGGGCAGGGGATCCGGACAGGATCAATTCGAAGCTGCCCGGCGCGGGCCTGATCCGGATCTCCAGCCTGCCCTGCTTCCCCGTCAGGCGCAGTGGGGGGGCAGGAGCGGATCCCGGGGAAGAGGATGCGGCGATCCGGGCGCGGGCCCAGGCCCGCAGTTCCTCCGGCAGATGAGCTGCACGCCGCCGGGGGAACCATCTCTGCAAGAGTAGCTCCGCCTCGGGACCGCTCTGCAGCAGTCGCCCGTCCGCATCGATCCGGATGCTGGCGTTGTCCGCCCTGCCGATGGACTCCAGCGCCGCCGTCACGTGGTCCCGCAGGAGACCGAAGAGGGAGAGGTCCTTGCGAGTGAAGCTCCGGCGTGAACGGTTGATGACGATTGCGTGGGTGTTCCCACCTGCCGGGCGGAAGTCGACGCCGCAGTTCTCCTCGATGCCGAGCGGGCGGCAGAAAGACTGATAGATCTCCGTGCGATGCCAGTCGCGGACGGAGAGGAAGTCGGTGACTTTTGTCGGGCCGCCCCGCGGGTCTTCCAGGCAGAAGCGTACGCCCGGGTGCTCGCGATGATGCGCCGCCAGCACGGGCAGGTAGGCCGCCAGCGAGGGCCCGGTGCGCTCCGCCAGCAATCTCATGCCGCCGCCGGCGAAGAACTCGAAGAAGTAGCCGTGCTCCCCGCCGACGAGTTTCTCGGCTGCGAGCATCGCCGCCTCCGCCACGGCATCCGCGGAGCTCGCTTGATGGATCTCCAGAACGCACTGGCTGAACAGACGGAGTTGCCGGGAATCGATCGTCTCCATGAGCTACGATCCGGGTTTGTGAAGGGAGTCCTGATCGTTGTCAGTTCCAAAATATCCCTCTGTCTAGGGATACCGGGTGCCCGGAGCGGGTGGTAGATGGAGCGGCCTGCCACCCACCCCTTGTATGAAATCGCCCTTCCTGCGGGTCCTGTTCCCGCTCGCCTGCCATCTGCCCTACTCGCCCTGCTCCGCCGCCAGCGCCAGCTGGTCCGCCACGCCTGCCTCGGGCGATTGGCATGCGGCCGCGAACTGGTCACCCGCCAGCGTGCCCGTCGCCGTGGAGGACACGGCGACCTTCTCCGCGACCTCGCAGCCGGGCGTGTTCCTGAATGCAGGAGCCTCCCCGGGAGCCATCGTTTTCGCCACGGATGCCCCGGCCCATGGGATCGCGGTCAATCCCGCGGCGGCGGCCAGCGTGACGATGGAGATCGGTGGAAGTGGCATCACCAACGGGAGTAGCTTCCAGCAGCATTTCCTCGCCAAGGCGGATGCCGTGAACGGGACTTTCGGGACGATCCGCTTCGCCAATGCGGCGACGGCAGGAGCCAACGTGAGATTCACCGCCGAGGGCGGATCGGCAGCCACGAAGTCCGGCGGCCTGGTTCACTTCACGAACACGGCCACGGCAGGCACGGCGTTGTTAGAGAATCTGGCCGTCACCGTCACCACTGCCGCCCGCGCGGGCACGACGCGCTTCTCCAACCAAGCGAGCGCTGGCAATGCGACGCTCCACAACTATGGCGGCACGATCGGATCGGTGCCCATTTCGCTTTCCGGCAGGACCGAGCTGCCGGACAGTTCGACGGTCGGCAACGCGACGATCGTCAATCAGGGCGCGACCACCGCGGGCTCGGTGGGAGGCCTGTTGCGGCTCTCCAACAATGCCTCCGCCGGGAGCGCGAGCATCACTAACAGAGGTGGCTCCGTTACGGGCGGGCGCAGCTATGTGCTGGCCTTCGATAGCTCCACGCTCGGCAATGCGACGCTGGTCAATGAAGGCGGAAGCGCCGGCACGAGCGGGGCTATCACCCAGATCCAGAACAATTCCTCCGCGGGCGCCTCCACGATCACGAACAAGAGCGGGAATTTCTCCGGAGGAGGTCAGGGGCAGACAGGCTTCTACCACACCTCGAAGGCGGGAACGGCCGTGATCCATTCCGAAGGCTCCCATCTCAGCGGAGCGGGTGCCAGCCTGCTTTTCACCAACAGTGCCTCTGCGGAAGACGCGACGATCACCAACAGCGGAGCCACCAGCGCGACCGGCGGCCAAGGGTTCACCAATTTCTATCTGAACAGCCACGCCGGCACCGCGGCCATCACCAACCACAGCGGAACGGTCAATGGCGCCAGCGGAGGCACCACCGAATTCCGCGACAGCTCCAGCGCCGGCGACGCGGCGATCATCAACAAGGGTGCCACCGTGAGCGGGGCGCGAACCGGATGGACGAAGTTTCACGACAACTCCACGGCCGGCAATGCGACCTTCACCAATGAAGGCGTGGTGGGTTCCGCCTTCTATGGCGGCGCGACTGCCTTCTACGACAACAGCAGCGCGGGAACAGCCACCCTGAACTGCATCGGAAAAGGCGAGATCATCTTCGAAGGGAACTCATCCGCCGGCACTGCGCGGGTGAACATGAGCCACGCCTCCTGCGCGCTGCGGATCGACGCTCACAACGCTCCCGGAGTCTCGATCGCCACGCTGGAAGGCGGCGGCCAGATCTACATCGGAGCCAATACCTTGGTCGTCGGCGCTAGCAATCTGGCCACCACATTCAGCGGAACCATCCACGGCGCCGGCAACCTGACCAAGGTGGGAACAGGTGAGTTCCTCTTCTCCGGGGTGGGGAACCATACCGACCCAACCCGGGTGGAAGGCGGAACGCTCACGCTCCGGAGCAGGGGGTTCAGCAGGATCTTCAAGGTCGCCGCCGGAGCCTTTCTAAAGTTCGAAGGGAAGCCCCTCGGGAATCTCGATTACCACATCGACGAGCTGCACCTCGCCGGAGTGCAGCAAGCCGCCGGCGTCTGGGGTTCCCTCACCTCGAGCGCTCCTAACAAGTCCGCCTTCCTCTTCGGCAACGGCACCTTCGTCGTCGCAAAAAATCCCGAGCCCTACGTCGCCTGGGCCCAACAGAAGGGCGTGACGGACGCTAACGACGTGCGGACAGCGGATCCCGACAAGGACGGGATGCCGAACATCATGGAATACGCTTTCGACGGAAACCCCTTTTCCCCCGAGCCCCAGGCGAAGATCGCAGGCAAGCTGGCCGCGATCGAGAACCAGGGAACTCCCGTGCAGGTGATGACGCTGACGATCCCGGTGCTAGGAACCGCGGAGACGACGGCCTTCACCGGCACGGGAGCGCTTTCCGCAACTGCAAGCGGTGTGAGCTACCGGATCCAGGCCGGTGGCAATCTCAGCTCGTGGTCCACGCAGGTATCGGAGATCCCGGCGGCACAGGCCACGGCGCTGCGGGATAGCCTGAACCTGCCGGCGCTCTCGCCGGGATGGAGCTACCGGAGCTTCTCGGTGCCGGTTAGCGGGCCGGCGGCCTTCCTACGCGCCGTGGTGGAGTGAGGGGCCTCGATCTGGCGTCCGGTGCACCGAGTTGACTTCCCAGATTCCATTGACAAGCCTTTTGTCGGGATCGACCGGGATGCTGCCACACTGCAGCACGGCCGCCGATCGATCCGAGGAGGAACTAGCCAATGAATGACGGAGAACCTTTCTTTCTGGGCATTGGCATCTTCGCGGTGGTGATGGGAGTCATCTCGGCGCTAGCGACAAGCGATCGCGGGAAGAAGCGATGGCTCAAGGTCTCCGGTCCTCTCCTGGCGGCGATCGCTCTTCCCTTGGTGCTATTTTTCCTGATGGGCTTCTGCCAGTGGTACGATCAGCCGGATCCGAGATTTCTCGATGCCATCCGCTCCGGCTTGGCCGCGACATTGATCTATGGCCGTGTCGTCACCGTCGGGTGCACGGTGATTTCATTGATCTTCTTCGGCACGGTCTTCTGCGTGGTGCGGGTCTTCGAGAGATCGGGCCGCTAAGCGAGGGTTCACGCAGAGAATGGCGAGGTGCTGAGTTCAGATCGTGTTAAGGAATATGATGCGTGTCCTGATTTCAGGTGGTCCCGGTTCGGGGTGCACGTCGACGGCTGCGGCTGTGGGTGCCGCTCTGAAGTTACCGGTTTTCGATTCGGACTCGTTCTTTCACAAGGCGAGCGACCCGCCATTCCAGCAGCAGAACAGTCCCGAGGAGCGACGCCAGCTTTTGAGGTCGGCACTGGAGGACAGCGATGCCTGGATCTTGAGCGGCTCGATCGCGACATGGGGTTTGGTCGAACTTGCGCCGACGCACGGGGTGTTTCTGGAGGTTCCCGTGGAGGAGCGTTTGAGGAGGCTGGAGGAGCGGCAACGGATGCTATTCGGAGCGAGGATCGAGCCGGGAGGCGACATGGCGGAGGAGCATCGGGCATTCATGGAGTGGGCACCCGGTTACGAGAGCCGGAGCGGTGCGGGCAGGAATCTGAGAACCGACCGGGACTTCCTGGAGACACGGTGCGAGCGCTTCATGGCCATTGCCGGGGTGATCCCTTTCGAAGAATTGGTCGGCGGGGTGATTGCGTTTCTCAGCGGAGAAGCGCGGCAGGATGATGCGGTGGTGGCTGCACGCTGAAGCAGGTGTCTTGCCGCCGGGGGGGCGGCTTCATCTCTTCTGCGATTCCGCGCTTGTTCCCGCGCAGGCTGTCGCCGAGCTTCGGCGATAGAGGAGAAGCAGATACGATGGCCATGTCTGAACAAGCGAAGAAACTTGTCGCCGGGCTTGCGCAGGGAATCCTGCTGCTGGGCGAGATCAAGAAGCGTGGTGCGGAGATCAAGAAGGACCACGATCTGGCGATGGAGCTGTGGGCGTCCGGGGAATTCCGGCCGCGTATGCTGGCGACGTTGATCTTCGACAAGAAGCTGCTGACGGAGGCTGTGATCGAGCAGCTGGCGGCGGACATGTCCGCGCACGGGATGGAGGAGCGCTGCCAACTGGCGGACTGGTTCATGGCGAACCAACTGGCAAAGGGCAAGAAGCTGGCGGCGCTGATGCTTGGCTGGGGGGGTCATCCTTCGCCGATCCTGCGTCGCTTGTTCTGGTATCATCAGGCGCGCCTGCGCTGGGTGGGACAGGCTCCGCCTGGGAACAGCGTGGAGCTGATGAAGTCGCTGGAGAAGAACATGGCGGAGGAAGAGCCCGAGGTGCAGTGGGCGATGAACTTCTGCGCCGGGCAGATCGGGATCCACGAGCCGGAGTTCCGGGCGAGGTGCGTCAAGCTGGGCGAGGCGCTGGGGCTCTACAAGGAGGAGAAGGTGTCGAAGAATTGCACGCCGTCCTATCTACCGGAGTTTATCCGGATCGAGGTGGCGAAGCGAGGGTGATTTGGTGTAGAGCCACGCTGAGAACCGGGTGATGAGTGCACAAGTGAGAGAGATCTACGTCGGCCGGCAGCGGGAGGCGCCGATGCAGTTCGTCCGCAAGATCGAGGTGATCGCCGGCAAGGGACTGGCCGGGGATCGCTATGCCGAGGGCACCGGCTCCTACTCGAGATCGAAAGGCATCCGGGACGTGACCCTCATCGAGATTGAAGACCTGTGGAATTTCTACGGGAGATCGGGGATCGATCTCCACCCCGGCCTCACGCGGCGGAATATTGTGACTGAAGGGATCAAGCTCTCGGACCTCATTGATTCATCCTTCACCATCGGGCCCGTGTCCTTTCTCGGCCTGCGCCCTTGCCCTCCATGTCGGCATCTCGCCAAGCTCATCGGCATCCCTGATGTTCTCCATGGTCTAGCCCACTCCGGGGGGATCTACGCGCAGGCCCTGAGTGACGGGATCATCAGCATCGATGACCCCGTGGGCCTGCCGGGGGCTGAATGAACTCGAATCAAGCGCAGCATGAAGGAAAGCCGAGGCGCGGAAGACGGCGGGGTATGGAGATGCATAGGGCCACTTCCGGGGCGCCGTATCCTCGACAGCCCGGGGCGCGGTTGCCTAGTATCGGGAGTCTGGTGCTGCCATGCTTCGAGCCGTTCTCCCGAGAGATGAACTTTCTATCCCGCATCATGATCCTCTCAGCGCTGCTCTCGCTCGCGGGCTGTGGCGATGGCGACAAGCTATGGGAGGACGGGAACTACCGGGTCTATGCGCGGCCCAATTGCCGCGAGATCATCATGGGATACCACTTCGGAGACGGTGGCGTCTTGGGACTATCCGGTCCCACCGTGACTGCGGCCGGGGCGGATGCCAGGCATGTGGTCTTTCAGGTGAACGGGGCGTCCCATTTCTACATCGTGAGAGAGGAGGGCGGGGAGGGGACGACTCACGGGCCGTATGCTGTCGAGGCATTCGAGGCCATCCGCCGGGAACTATCGCTGCCTTCCTTCGAGTGGCACCTCCGCCGATGATCCGGCAGGCGAGGTTGGTGTGGTGGTGAGTTTGGCTTCCACTTCAATCGGCCTGCTGCCTACGATCGGAACATCAGGCTGCATGATCACTTGATGAAGAGGGCACAACCCCAAGCATCCCGGTAAAAGGATGCTTGGAATAGATCACAAGGATGTGGAACAAGATTGGCCGGTTTTTAATTCAGTTTATGAGACGGGGTTCCCTCCCGTTTCCATTCGCGTTGCTCCTCAGCATGCTGCTCTTGGAGGCTTCCGATCAAATCCTGAGACCTGACCCAAGCAATATTTCGTCGGGCGATCCGGGCGAGACTCTGGGGGGATACTTGGTAGCCGCGCTAATCGTGTTGCTTCAGGGATTCATCGGCTTCCCAGCGCTGCTTTTCCTCGATCATGGCAGGCTCGGGCTCCGAAGCTTCCTCGGAGTTGCTGTGGTTATGTCCCTCCTGATCTCTGCATGGATAGGCTCGGCGCTGCGGGCCCCCCATCTCGGGGAATCGTTCGGCTTCATGTTCTCCATGGCCTTGGCCTTTCTCGGGCCTCCCCTTTTGCTCAGCTTCTGGATGGCTTATGCCCTTCGGCCGAAGAGGACAGCAGTGTCTTAAGGCTTTCCCGTCCTTTCGGGAGATGCCTGATTCTTACATTTTAAGAGAGCCATGCCTGCCGACGAATCCGATCCAATTGAAGCGTTCTTCGAGGGGCTCGTGGAAACGGTCTTCTACGGCGCTTCCTATTTCACCGGAGCCTTGGTGTTTGCCCTGCTAACTTTGGGGCAGATTCCTTTCGCCCCGCTTTCAAGCATTCATGAGAGGAAACGAAACAAGAAGCCGCCGAAGGGCTGGAGCATCTGGCTGCACCACCCCGTGCAGAAAAAGATCCTCCGCGCCGAGGTGATCTGCGCGGTCGGGTTTTTCAGTTGGATCGGCTTGGGATTCGCGATTTACCATGTGGTGAAGTGAAAGCGCCCCGTAACTTGGTGAAGCAGATCTCCCTATTTGCCGCTCTGTTTTCGTGCGGGTTCGCGGAAGCGCAGGAACCCAAGAAGATGCTGCATCCAGATTTTCCGGTGATCGAAGGCAAGTATCAGATGACCGACAACTGGTCGGTGACGCTGGACCAGAAGCATAACCGGCGGATCGAGGAAGGGAGCCTGGTGATCTGGCGACCGGGCTTCACGATCTGGACCCGGGTGTGGAACCTGAAGGAAGGGGAGACGGCGGAGGAGCGGCTGAAGAGTTTGCGGGCGGATATCTCGAAGGAGGCCACCGATGTGGTCGAGAGCAGGGATAGCATGCCGCTGCGGCTTTCCTACCGGCTGAAGGAGAAGTCGGAGGACGATCGGCAAGCGGCGTTCTACGGGGTCGCCGTGAGTGCGTCGGGCCATGTCCATGTCGCGATCTATTTCGATGATGCCAAGGACCTGAAGACGGCGCAGGAGATCTTCGCCAGCCTGACACCGGCGAAGGCCGAGGCCAAAGCCAAGGACGATGGTGGCCAGCCGACGAAGGGGCCGGAGGCGAAGTGAGATCCGCGGCTTTCGGCTAGAAGGGGCGGGCGGGTTCGGCTAAGGCTGGGTGGAGTGATCCGATTGAAAGTAAGAGCGCCCTACTCCGGGGAGAAGGTGAAGGACTGCAAGCTGGTGAGATGGCACCGGGAGGATGGGGCTGCGGTCGAGGTGGGCGCCTTGATCGCCACCTTGGAGACGAGGAAGGCGGTCAACGAGATCGAAGCCGCGGATGCGGGCGTGCTGCGGCACCTCGTGAAGGAGGGAGATACGGTGGCGATCGGAGCTTGCTTCGCGATGATCGAGAACGACGGTTTACGCGAGGAGGGTGATGCGCTCCACCTGACGATGGAGATCTCCCGGGATGATCTGGCCGCGATCGATGCGAGGCGCGGTGAGCTGAGCCGTGATGAGTATGCGCTGCGGTGTGTGCGAGAGAGGCTTGAACAAGATGCAAGCGCTAGCAGCAGCCATTCCGACGAGGCGTGATCTCGGCCGTTATTCTCTCAATGGAAGCGACCCCACAAGCCATCATCAAGGAGGTAAGCTCGAAGCTCCATCGCGACGTGCTGAAGCTGTGCGGATTCAAGAAAACGGCGTATGTATGGACCCGGGAAGGCGACTGGCTCAAGATCATCGATCTACAGTTCTCAAGCTGGAACAGCTCAGAGGAGGCAAGGCTCACCCTGAATCTGGGCGTCTTCATTCCGAATCTTTATCGTGCGATGCGATCTCATCCTGTCCCCGACAAGCCCAAGGAGTTCCACTGCGATGTCCGAACCCGGATCGGGATGTTGTTGCCGCCAGGCACCGACAAGTGGTGGACGGTAACGGCGGCAAGCAAAGCTCAAGACTTGTTCGATGAGTTGAGCGCGGATCTATTGGAAACTGGAATCCCTTGGCTCGATGGCCTTCACAGCTATGAAAGCGTTGCCGCGGAATTGCTGCTCCAGAAGAACCCTTTCAAGGCTGCCGTTGTGCTCAAGCTTGACGGTCGCGATGATGAGGCTGCCAAAGTAATGAGAACCGCTCGGGAGAAGGCTCACAAGCTGGCCTTGCCAGAGCTCGTGCGAGTCGCGAAAGCGTTGGGCATACCAGTCTAGATACGCTAAGTGCAGGCAGACCAGCGCTTGGCTTGAGTTTCATGCTCCGTTGGTCAAGGCCGGGCTTCGGGCGCTGCCATGAGGCTTGCGGCAAGTGTTGTGCTCTCGTGTGTTGTGGTAGATCATCGGGGGACAGGAGCCTGTTCATGGAATCAATCAGCGACATAGAGCAGATGGCAGAGGCTGCGTGGGATGCCGGTCACAACCGGCTGGCCCAGCGCCTGCTCCAGCGAGGTGCGGACTTGGGATCGGACGGGTGCATGCTGAACCTCGGCTACGCCTATGACGTGGGACTCGGCACCCGCACCGACAAGGTGATGGCGATGCGCTGGTACAAGCGGGCTTACCGCCGGGGCCATGCATCGGCTGCATCGAATATCGCCGTGCTCTACAGGGAGCAGGGCAGGGACCGAATGGTCTTCGCCTGGTACTTGCGTGCCGCAGAGCTTGGGGATGGAGGTGCCATGCTGGAGCTTGCGAAGCTCCTTCTCGCGGGTCGGGGTGTCCGTCGTTCTCCTTCGGAGGCCTTGGGCTACTTGCGGGGCGCGCTATCCACCAAGTTCATCTGCGAGGAGTCTTGGGAAGAGGCGGAGGAACTCATGCAACAGCTTGCGCCGAAGATCGTGCATGAGTGAAGATCGGCTGCGTCGGGGAGATGATGCGAGTCCCGTCGTTATCGGTCTTGTGCCTTTCCTCGACCTTGTGAAACATCGCGAGCCTTGAAGCCTACCTTGGAGAAATGAAACTCGGCGCCGATGACTGTCCGCACTGCGGGAATCTCTACGTCTTCTTCACCGGTGGATTGATCGGAGTTAGGTGTCGTGCCGAGGGCTGCCAAGCGGGGTATGTGACGAGCAATGTGCCGGCGATCTACTCCGATCACGTGGACTACACCTGCTTCGTCGAGAGCCTTCCCGAGGACTGGAAGCGGGCGGTGGCGTGGCTGGCAAACCGCTTCCAGATCCCGGTGAGAGAGGTCAGGAGATACAGGGATGATCCTTCAGGGCCCCTCGTCACCCGGAAGGCTCCGGAGCTTCTCGGGCTCCGCGCGGAGCTTGAGGAGCATGGCATCCGCATCCGGATCGAACCGGAGTTCAGGTGGACTGAAGATGACATCGTGCCTGAAAGCGGGGAGAGGCCGCTCAACGACGAGGAGTTGCGGACGATGAGCGAGATCATTGGCGAGGAGCGCGAATTGGATAGGCGGCCAAGTGAGGCCGAGATGTGAACATCAGTTTCTTTCTGAAATGCTATGCGACCGAACCGGAGCTCGAGCTGGCTCTACTGCACGAAGTGCGGGGTGTTGACGATCGCGCCATCGATCCCGGAGCACCGGAAGGAGCTGGGTCTGGATCCGTGAAGAATCCGATCGCGCAGGCCTCCGCGTGCGCTGCGGTGACGATATGATCTTGGTGACCCCGATGGATCACGCATCACTCGCTGAGCAAGGAGGCGCGGTAGAAGCGGCGGCCGATTGAGACGGGGGAGGCGGGGTCGGTGTGCTCCTGCGAAGCGGTGGCCAAGGTGAGATCGACCAGCGGGGACCAGGAGAGGGCGCTCATGTCGTGCGACCACTCGATGCGGTAGGTGGAGCCGACCGAACCGGTGAGGGTGAGCTTGGCCAGGCCGGTCATCGGCGCGATGGCGAGCGTGGGTTCCAGCACCTCGACGACGGAGGTGTGATCGAGGCCGATGTAGGCACCGCCGGCGGTGGATTGGCCGGTGATGCTGATGAGGGTGCTGGCGCCTTGTGCCACGAAGACGAGCTTGAATTCCTGCCACTGGCTGCCGGTGGTGCCGGTGGGATTGAAGGTGAAGGGCGCGGTGGTGCTGCCGGCGCTGGCATTCACGGAGATGGGCCCGTGGGTGGCGGGCGAGCCGGCATCCTGCTGGGTGCCGAGGTGGAACTTCAGCACATATCTGCGCCCGGCCACGGTGGGGATGCTCTGGGAGACGCCACCGAAGGGCGAGTTCTGCACGCCATCTCCCTGGAGATCGAGGAAGAAGGTGCCATCCCGCGGGATCACCGGGTGCACGTTCGGCGCGGAGTTCGGATACTCGCCCCAGGCCAGGCTGTCGTTGATCACGGTCCAGCCGGTCATGGCGGTGGAGCCGTTCGGCAGGATCTGGAAGCCATCGCCGCGATCGACGAAGGTGCCGAGCTCGAAGCTCGGATTGACGAGGAGGTTCTGGGCCTGCGCGGGTGCGGCACAGAGGAGGCAGGCGAGACCGAGGAGGGCGGGACGGGAGATGCGCGGGAGCGTCTTCATGCGGTGAGTGGCGTTCGGATCGGGAGTGTCGGGTGAGGAGCATGGGGGGAGGAAGCCAACCGGACCACTTTAGTCCGCCGAGGCATCTTGCCAAGATCGTTCCGGGCGGCGGGTCAAGGGTGTTATCGTGACGGGAATTTTTACTAACATCTACGGTATATCCGGATGTGCGAACTCGTGATGAAAACTTTGCCAGCCGCGGGATGCCATGCCTAGGCTGGGCGGGACTATGAGAACCCCCTCCCTCCCTCAGGTTATCCTCGCCCTCCTCTCCTGCACCGCTGCCCAGGCCACCGAGACCGATGCGGTCTCCTACAGCCCGCGGATCCACCCCCACGGCCTGTATGCCGACCGGCCGGCGGTGAATCCGGATGAGGTCCGCACGCGCGACAACGGCGGCTTCGACGTGCTGACGAATCTAACAGGTGTGACCGGTATGCGGGCGGACGCGGTGAAGGCCACGGCCAGTACGAGCTCGTATGAATTCCTGAACCTGCGCGTGGCATCGAACCAGACCACCTACGATGACTTCCTGGTGGGCTACTACAGCTTCGATCTGGCGACGCAGCGGCTGGTCCCACAGCGCTACGAGAAGGCGCCGGCCCTCGGGATCTTCGAGCCGGAGAACTACTTCCTGCTGAAGGACAACACGGATGCGGTGAACTTCTACACCAACCCGGCGACTCCGGCGCAGTTCGCACAGGGCATCCAGCACACGCTGCAGAGCAATACCGACTACTTCGCGAACCTGACGGCGGGGCAGCGGCTCTGTCTCTCGATCACCAACCTGCCGGCGGGTCAGGTGATGCGGGTGATCATCTCGCTGCAGGACGGGACGATCTATGCGGATGACCAAATCACCAGTCCGGGCACCTCGGTGGTGGGGACCTTCTCGAAGCTGCCGATCCTGGTCACGGGCACTTACCGGCTGCGGATCGAATCGGTATCGCCCACGGCGGCGTTCTCGTATCGTGCGCGCTTCTTCAATGAAAACGGCGCTGCAACGACCAACGTGGTGAACGGCAGCAATCTCGGCGTGAGCCTGGCCGGTGCCGCGGGGGGATTCGGTCTGCTCTATCAGAAGTATCGCGTGAGCCTGAGCAACGGCCAGACGGTGAGCGTGCCTGCGGATGCGGACACGGCGAGCTACCTGATCAACTCGCGCGGGAAGCTGCTGGACGGCGGCACGAACTCGGGGATCCAGAAGACGGTCACGGAGACCGGCACCTACTACATCATCGTGGCTCCGCTGAGTGAGAACACGTTCGCGAGCGAGTCTTACACCGGCACGCTCACGATCACGAGCGCGCTGAGCTTCCGGAACTGGTCCGTGGCTCACGATCTCTCCTATGGCAAGGATGGCAGCGAGCAGGATGCCGATGGAGACGGGGTGAAGAACATCGTGGAGTATGCGCTGGGGATGAATCCGAAGGCCAGCGATCCGGCTCCGCCGACCGCACTCACGCGCAATGGGAACGCGGTGGCGCTGAGCTACCTGAAGCCCGACTACGTGCAGGGCACCACGGTGCAGCCGCGCTTCTCCACGAACGGCCAGAGCTGGAGCAACGGCACGGCCACCGCGGGCGCGGCGGAAGCGGGCGGCACGCGCATGTCGGCCACATTTCCAGCGGGCTCAGGCCGCGGCTTTGGTCGGCTGGAGGTGAGCGGGGGCAATTGAAGCGGCGAGCGCCGGCTTGTGCTCTCGTCATGATTCCCGGACACTCGGGGCATCTGCTCCAGCAGTGTCACGCGTGAACGAGATCGAAACCAGAATCGAGGACGATTGCCCGGATGAAGTCCGGGAGCAGATCGTCCGCTCGCTCGTCGCCTACAACGATGCGAATGCGTCGCCGCAAGATTACCGCGATTTGGTGGTGGTGTCCCGCCTGGGAGGCGAGGTGGTCGGCGGCCTGATCGGGTTCACGCATTGGAATTGGCTATTCATCAAGCAGCTCTGGGTATCGGAGTCGGTCCGTGGCCGCGGCGTCGGGACGGAGCTGATGCGGGCCGCGGAGCGGGAGGCGGTGGCGCGTGCCTGCCTGCATGCGCACCTCGATACCTTCGGCTTCCAGGCGCTGCCCTTCTATCAGGGGCTGGGCTACAGCGTCTTCGGGCAGCTGGGGGATTACCCGGTGGGGCACACGCGGTATTTTCTGCAGAAGCGGGATCTGAAGGCGGGGGAGGTATGATCGTGTGGCGCGATGAGAAGCTCGGTGCGAGAATAACGACCCGGGCGAAGCTGTGAGAACGACGCTTGCCATGCCTGACAGGGGGCTCAATCTCCTCAGGATAGGTAGCGACCGAGATGAGTGGTATGCCGAGATACGAGATCATCAACCTCGGCTTTTCGCCGGCCGACGGCGAGAGGCCTGAGCTTCGATTCATTGAAGGGGATATCCATTTCTCATTCCTTGATTGGCGGGAAGTGCTCGTTCGGTTCACGGCATACGACGTGCGTTATTTCTCGTGGATCGAGGAGCTGGATGTGCCCGGTATTCGGGATGACGTTGCCTACGAGGTTCTCGAATCGGAAGTCATCCGGAAGTATAAGGAGCAGAAGATCATATCGCCAGATGATGTCTATCGACACTTCAAGATCTGCTTCAATGAGCAGGGAGTTTTGGATGTGGTGTGCGAAAGAATTGCCGTGCATGGCCAGAAGGGCTTGGATGAGGTGATTCCTTAATCTGATGACTCATGGATGCGATGGATCGAAGGCCTGACATGATGCGCCACTTTCCGAAGCGTCTCGCCCGGTGGCGAGGTGCGCGGGCGCGCTTGTGGACGCTCACGAGTGGCCATCCGGTCCTGACGATTCTGCTGACGATGGATGAAGTTCCGGGAGGTCTCATGATCTACTGTGGTAGCCCGGAGCGGATCGAGGCACCCCGGCACTGGGATAGCTCGGATATCCAGATCGAGCTCGATGCGGGTCTCTTTCGCGTGGTCGATCATGGAGCACGGGTTCTCATTTCCGAGTGTTCGGTGGGCCTCCGCGAGTTTGATTCGATCGATTGGGGCGCGCTTACCGAGCATGAAGGTGTGCCGGGGGATTCGTGAGTCTTGGACCGCAAGGGATTTGGCCTTCGCGGTGTGGGTGGGGGCGCTGGATGGCAGGCATCCGGAATCGGGGCGGCGTGCGCTTGAGCGGCTGGGACAGGCGCTGGTGAAAGGCGGGAAACTGTTCATCAATGGGGAGATCCGATCCGGGAGATCGGTCGTCAATCCGGGCCTTGAAGGATTGGAGGCTCGACTGACCGCGGCTGCAGGTGGATCCTTCCGATGTTAGCTTGGACCTCATCGAACGTATGAACCGGAATCAGATCTCTTGGTGGCTGTGGGCCATTGGCACGGTGTTGATCGCGCTAAGTTGGTTCGATGTGGTCAGTGGCACCGTGGGCTGGTGTGGCTTCGGAATCGGCATGATCGGTAGTGTCCTCGGGTGGGGTGTCGTCCCGCCCCGGGG
Organism: Luteolibacter rhizosphaerae; assembly: GCF_025950095.1. NCBI lineage: Bacteria > Pseudomonadati > Verrucomicrobiota > Verrucomicrobiia > Verrucomicrobiales > Verrucomicrobiaceae > Neoluteolibacter > Neoluteolibacter rhizosphaerae. The sequence continues at coordinate 62,844 of NZ_JAPDDR010000016.1, forward strand.
CAATCCTCCGCCCGAAGGTCCGGAAGCCGATGGGCGCGAGAAGGAGCGCGAGGATTAAGAGCCTCATCCCCGGAGGATCACGGCGCGCTCGAGCCACCTTTCAGCGGGCTTGAGATCCGCGGTGGATTTGCAGATGCTCGGTTAGTCAACGCGAAGTCCATGCAATCGAGAAAAGACACCGCGTGGAAGAAGAGCCGGAAATTCGGCGATGTGAAGGGCGGCAGGCAGCGGCCGAAACTGGCGGACAATATCTTCGCCCGGGCGCACTCGCTGCAGCGGCCGGGGAGGGGGATCGAGCTTCCGCTGTTCATCAGGGACAATCCTTCGCGGGATTACTTCTTTCCGGTCGGGGAGGAGGAGTTGCGCCGGGAGTTGGCGCACTTGCCGCGGAAGGATTGGCGGGGCATCACGCACATCTGGTTCCGCGCTGCGGCGGGTGCTGGAGCGTTACGGGGCGGAACTGACAACCCGGGACGGGGAGTGGATCTCCAAGTGGAAGCTGCCGGGGCTGAAGAATTTCTACGTGGAGTATCTGTTCTTCCACGAGATCGGCCACCATGTGGACCGCTACCTGCGGCACTAGAGCAAGGCGAACCGGCGGACCCTGGAGGAAGCGGCGGATCAGTATGCCTTTAGCAAGACGACGAAGCGATCGATCACCTACAGGGCGGAAAAGGCGAGGATCAACGAGCGTGAAGAAGACTAGCAAATCGCGATGAGAGCACCGGATGCCACGCTTGTTTACGAGGACGTGATCCTATCGCCTGCCTGAAGAGGGGCATCATCATGCATCTTCGTGGTGGAGAGGCACTCCAGCTCGCTGCGGCCTACGCGGCGTTTCGGTCATGTCACGGTCTCATTCTCGGAGACGGAGGACATTCCCGTGATGATCTCGGGAACCCTTCCGGAGAATTGGAGCGAGGGGAAAAGCTTCGTCGGATTCTGCACGGCCCTGCTGGCCCACGTCGGGCTGTCGGCCGATACTCCCTACGATGCCAACTTTCATCTCGGCGGCCTGAAGGTGGGGATCCACGCGGAGGTGGACCGGCACGGAAACGTGATCAGATTCTAACAGCGAGAGGGGATTGATTTGAAGGGGTCGACTTGAGCAGCGCTCTCTGCTTCTTTCTCCGGCTAGATGTGGATGCGCCCGTTGATTGCCCTGCCGGTGATGCTGGCCTTGTCCGGATGCGGTGCCGGTTCCGGGGTCGTGCAGAATGATGAGCGGCCGGTAATGAGCGGGAATCCGGTGCGGGATGCCTACGCGACCGATCTGCACGAGTTCAAGCGGACGGGGCTGGTGAAGGCGGAGGTACTGGCCCGGGTGGGAGGTACGGCTTCGCAGCTGAAGACTCCGGACGATCTGAGGAAGCTGCCTCACTCGGAGCTATCCACCGTCATCTTGTCTCCGGAGGCGCTTGCGGAGAGGAAGCTCGAGTATGGGCGGAGTGCCGAGACCTATCATGTGCTGGCGGAGGGCGGGAGCGATATGATCCTCTTCTTCGAGAGCGAGGGACGCTTGCGGGAGTATTTCCATTTCTAATGGGATTCTCCTTGAGCCAAGGAAACTCCGGGTATGATGCCGACGGGTAAGAACCATGCGAAAGCCAGCACTTGTCATCGTCGGATTCCTACTATTGTTCGCAGTGGTGGTGCCATGGGTGGTCGCGTATCAAAGCAGCTGCTCGGTGACTCACGGCTACGGGCGATTGAATGGCCGCCAGACCGATTGCGTGGCGGTGGATGGCACGCACTTCGACCGCTACTTGTGTCTCATCTTCGATGGCTCGGCAGGTCATCGGGTTTCCCCGGGGGAGCGTGACATCCTCCTTGATGGCCGGCCGGTGGAGTTCCCGTATGGTGAGAACGTGGGATTCCTCCATTCGGACGGGCGGATCGAGTTCACGGCCATCTCCCAGGCGAATATCGAGTCGGAGAGCTATCGAGGCAGTAGCGAGATCTACTATCTTCTGGGACGATTGCCCTCGCAGAAGCAGATCGCCTTCGGTGTCCCCCGCGAGGAATTTGTGAGGCGGAAGTTCTTGGGGCCGGAATGAAGGTCAGCCTGCTCTTGCGCGCGGGAACGGGAGTTGCTTGATAAGGGATGCTGGCAAGAACGTCGGCGAACCAATAACCCTGAAACCGACATGGCACTCAAGCGCATGGATAACGTGCTGATCGTGGTGGAAGACCTCGATGCGGCAATCGACTTCTTCACGGAGCTGGGGATGGAATTGGAGGGGCAGATGACGGTGGAAGGGGCGTGGGTGGATCGGATCATCGCGCTGGAGGGTTCGCGCAGCGACATCGCGGTGATGCGGACGCCGGATGGTCATAGCCGGATCGAGCTGGACCGCTTCCAATCGCCGAAGGCGATCCGGCGCGAGGTGGAGGATGCGCCGGTGAATACGCTGGGCATCCGCCGCATCATGTTCGCGGTGGATGATCTGGAGGAGGTCGCCGCGCGCCTGCTGGCGAAGGGGGCGAGCATGGTCGGCGAGATCGTGCGCTACGAGAATGCCTACAAGCTCTGCTACATCCGCGGGCCGGAGGGGATCATGATCGCGCTGGCGGAAGAGCTGTAGGGTATGAGGAAGCTGCTTCTCTCTCTTCTCTTGGTCCCGCTGTTGCTGGTGGTGGTGCTCGGCTTCAAGGGGCTGCTGCCGGGTGGCGATGGCGTGGTGGCGCGGCGGAAGCTGGCGACGATGCAGTGGGAGCGGCCTGATGTTGCGGGGTGGCGCACGGACGCGCCGCAGGAGCTGAGGGATCCGCCTGATGTCAGGTGAGTCATAGGCGCATCCAGCGATGAGGCTCCGGCATCGCGGACACAAAGGGTTTGGCCGTGGACTCCTTGCTCCCCTTTAGGGAGCGGGCGGGTGGGGCTCTCACCCGGGGTTGCGTCGCGGTGCTTCTTACCCCGGGCTATCTCCTTGCCGCCCCTTTGGGGCTCTAGATCGGAGGCTGTAGCGAAGCGCAAACTGGACGGCGCGGGAGGGACTGGTGCAGGGTGCTGCCATGCGACCTCTGCGGTATTCCATCAATGTGACGCTGGACGGGTGCTGCGATCACCGCGTGATGTCCGGAGGCGAGGAGATGCACCGCCGTGCGGCAGAGAATTTGGAACGGGCGGATGGACTGATCTTCGGCCGGGTGATCTATCAGATGATGGAGGAGGCCTTCCGCCCGGCAGCGCAGACGGCGGAGGGTCGGTCGGATCCCTTCGTCCGCACCATCGATGCAGCGAAGAAGTATGTGGTCTCGGGCACCTTGGAGAGCGTCGATTGGAATGCGGAGCTGCTGAGCGGCGATCTGGCGGAGGCCGTGCAACGGCTCAAGCAGGAGCCGGGCAAGGGATTGGCGACCGGCGGGGTGACGCTCCCGCTGGCACTGGCGGAGCTGGGATTGATCGATGAGTATGAATTCATCGTGCACCCGCTGCTGGCGGGTCATGGCCCCAGCGTCTTCGCGGGGCTATCGAAGCATGTAGCCCTGAAGCTGGTGGACCGGGTGGAGTATGACTCCGGTGCGGTGGCGCTGCGGTATGAACCGCAGAGGTAGTGACGGGATCATGGATCTTGGATTCCACTCGCCCGCACTTATCATCCCAACCCCCAAGCATACAACCATGACTGCAAGTTCCCTCAGTGCCCTGATCGTCCGCTTCTTGGCCGTCGGGCTGGGAGTCTATGGCGTCACTCTCCTCATCCGCGGGATCGTGGTGCAGTCGCAGGTGAGCCAGATGCAGAATACATTCGCGGCATTCGAGAGCCTATCCGGACCGGGATCCACGGGGGACTCCGAGCTCTTCGGTGGTGCAGCCGGTTCCTTCAGATCGGTGATGCGGCTGCTCTACTGGGGATCGGGGGCTTCGCTCGTGGTCTCGGTAGTTCTCTACGCGGCGAGCCGGAAGCTCGGAGCACTGATCGCCCGCGGGCTGGATTGAGATCGTGGACAGCGATCATGCCATGAACCTCATCCGCTGCACGCAGGAACGCCATGCCGGAACGATCCTGGAGATCCTCAATGAGGCGATCTTGAACTCCACGGCGCTCTTCGACTACCAGCCGCGGAAGCCGGAAGCGATGGTGGCGTGGTTCGAGGCGAAGGAGCGGGGTGGCTATCCGGTGATCGGCGTGGAGAGTGGGGATGGCAAGCTCATGGGCTTCGCTAGCTATGGCAGCTTCCGGGCATGGCCGGCCTACAAATATTCGGTGGAGCACTCTGTATACGTGCACCGGGACCATCGCGGGAGGGGACTGGGGCGGATCCTGATGCGGGAGTTGATCTCGGCAGCGGAGGAGCAGGGCTATCATGCGATGATCGGGGGAATCGAGGCGGGCAATGCGGGGAGCATCGCACTGCATGAGTCGCTAGCCTTCACCCACGCGGGGACGATCCGCGAGGCGGGCTTCAAGTTCGGGCGCTGGCTGGATCTGAGCTTCTACCAGTTGATCCTGCGGACCCCGGCAGAGCCTTGTGACGGGTGAGACATCAGCTCGGAACGAGACGAGCCTAACCGTAATCTCGTCCGGGATACCGACAAGTTCCGGTGCCGCTGGCTTTCTTGATTTATCAAATCGTTCAATTCGTGGGGGCGCCTCATGAGAAAAGAAATGAAAGCACTTTGGATCTCTCTGCTGGCTCTGGTGCTCGTGATGCCGGCTTTCGGCACCTCGATCATCTTCCCGACCTTTTCGACCCCGGTAATGGCGGGAGATACCCTGGTGGTTGTATCGCCTGATCGAATGGCTTTTATTGGCCTCTCCAAGTCGGGAAAGAAGATGTGGACACAGCCCTTGTCGACGAAGGGGAGCCTGATCGAGCATGGATCGGGTAGGACGCTGCTCGTCCAAGGAAGTTCGGTAAGCTCCTTGAACCCAAAGGATGGGACCATCAAACCCCTCTTCGATTCGGATCCGAAGGTCGAGTGGATGAAATACTCTCCGGAGGCAGACCTGTTTTGGGGGCGATTGCTAGGTGATGAACCGGGATTAGCGCTCTTCGATGGTGATACCCATACCTGCCTGGCGAAGGAGGTGAGCGGCGAAACGGTAGCCTATGCCGATGCCGGTTTGGTCGTCATCGCGAAGGGCCTGCGCAAGCCTGTACGGGGCGGCCATACCTTTTCAAAGGGGTGGATCGAGGGTTTCGACCGCAAGGCGATGAAGCGCATCTGGTCGGCTCCGTTCGAGAAGGAGCCGTCGCCCTACCATTTTGTAGTCCGTTGCGGAGGGTATGTCGTCTGTGAAGACGGCCGGGAGTTGATGGTGATCGACGTGAAAAGCGGGGAGTTGCGCCGCCGCCCCGCCGCGATGCCGGAGGATGCCCTTGGGCCGAAAGGGCTGAGGGATGAGAACGGGGATCTGGTCTATCTGACAACGGTCATGAACATGAGTAACTTCCACGAGAGCGAGCAGACCCTTTACCGGTTAAGGCTGCCGCATCTGGAGGTCTTGGAGAAGAAGGTGATGAAGGTCATTGAGGCCGTGACGAGTGAGAAGGCCGGGGATCTCTTGATCACGGATGCCCTGTATCGGACCGCTTGCTTCCGGCCTGACGGGTCCAAGCTCTGGGAGCACTTCCAAATGCATCGGACGCCGGTTATAGACGGCGTGATCTATTTCTCCGACTATAAAGAGGGAGTCGCCCGAATGGGAGCATTGGACGTTTCCACCGGGGACCAAACGATCTTCATTTCCGAGAAGGTGGAGATGAGGTAGAAACGCCATGAACTGCTATCGGGAGGACCCGCATCAGAAGAAAGGCACATTATGAAGGTATCCCCCTCTAAACGATTCTGTGCCGCTTGGCTCCGCTACTTGGGGCGTGGGGCCCATGTGCTGGTGGCGCTGATGATTTCCGGCTTTGTCGTGCAGGTTCTCTCGGTGGCCGTCTTCTGGCTGGTCCAAGTGGTCTCCGGATCGGAGAGCGGAAGCGATGGCCCCATGAGCGGGATTCTCATTCCCGCGGTGTTCTTCATCTTGGTCGGCCTTCCTTTATTCGGATTCCTGTTCTCGAGGGCTTATTCTCCGAGCGAACTTGCGGCGGTGGATCGGGATGAACCCGGTGGGGAGTCCGTGCATCCGGTCCGGCAATGAGCGTGCAGGATCCCGACCAGTGGTATATCGAGATGGTGGAGGGCTTTGAGCTGTATCTCTAGGGCTTCATCAAGGAGGTTGTGGCCCGATGGCGCCGGAACTAAGACTCACCGAAGACGAAGTGCAGGCTCTGCGGGCAATCCTTTCATGCCTGGTGGTGAAGGATCGCACCGGGACGCTGGGGATCATGCATGGGGCCGAGCGCTTTGTTTCGACGGGGCGCAATTTTAAGAAGGCGGAGAGGGACCAGATCGATTCACTCGCTAGGAAGGCGGGGTTGGGTTCGGGCTTGCCGCTCTATCGCGGGTGAAGACGGGGACGGTCCTTGCAGGCCGCTTGGAGGGATCTAGTGTTAGGGCCTGCTTGCGCTCACTCCTGTCTATGCCTGATGCCGAACGTCGGAAAGAGATCCTGTCCCGCTTCTTGAAAGAGGTGTGGACCGACGGAGATGCGGATGCTGCGGAGCGCTACATTGCACCGAGCTACACGATCCGCCATGATCCCGGGGACCCGTGGGATGGGAAGCTGCTGGATCTGGAGGGCTACAAGGAGCGGGTGAGAATCTCCCGCGCGCCCTTTCCGGATCAGCGCTTCGAGGTGCAGGAACTTTTCGCCGATGGCGATGCGGTGGTGGTGACCTGGCTGTGGTCGGCCCCGCATCTGGGTGAGATCCCGAGCTTCCCGGCATCGGGCAAGACGATCCGCATGTCCGGCGCGACGGTGTATTACTTCGACGGGGATCGCCTGACGGGGCATTGGCAGATCACGGATCGGCTGGGGGTGTATCGGCAGCTATCGAGCCCATGAGGGAAGGCAAGGAGAACGCGGAGCGATAAGGAGCGGGGACATTCTTGTCCCCGGAGGGAGCGTGCACCACGACGACAGGAATGTCGTCGCTCCTTATGTAGCGGGACGACTTCGACGTTCCGGCTGGGGGCATGCGCGTAAGGGAAGCTCATGGCGATCCCCGGGGAGAGTCGCCCGCTACGATAGAAGGCCGATCCATGTGCGGGATTTGAAATCTCACCCGTCTGCCTTAGCTTGCGAGATGTCCGATGAGAACAAGGCGACACTAACGAAAGCGAATGCGGCGATCAGCGCCGGTGACTACGAGGGCTTCCTGGCGCACTGCACGGAGGACACCACCTGGACCTTCGTGGGCGAGCAAACTCTGGCAGGTAAACAGGCGGTGCGGGAGTGGATGAAGACGGCTTACGTGGAGCCGCCGAAGTTCAAGGTGGCACGCCTGATCGCGGAGGGGGATGCGGTGGTGGCGATCGGGGAGATCATCCTGAAGGATGAGGGCGGGGAGGAGACGCGCCATGAGTACAGCGATGTTTGGAGCTTCCGCGAGGGGAAGATGTCGGGATTGAGTGCATTCGTGGTGCCGAGCAAGTAGGAGGATCTCGTGTCCAAGCGAATCGACACGGCCACGAAGCGGATCCATGCACCCGCCGCCGCGATCTATGCAGCCTTTGCTTCGGCGGAGGCGATGGCGGCTTGGCTGCCGCCGAAGGGGATGAAGGGAGAGATGCTGAAGTTCAGCTTCCGCGATGGCGGCGGCTACCGGATGCGGCTCATCTATGAGGAGGCGGGCCAAGGCGCCGGGAAAACGAGCGAGGATACGGATGAAGTGGAGGTCCGCTTCGTGAAGTTGGTGCCGGGCGAAAGGATCGAGGAGTCGGTGAACTTCGATAGCGAGGATGAGGCGTTCGCGGGCACCATGCGGATCATCTGGCTGCTGGATCCCGGGCCGGGTGGCACAGAGGTGACGGTCCGTTGCGAGGACGTGCCACCGGGAATTGCCGCGGAGGATCATGAAGAAGCACTCGCATCTACGCTGGAGAATCTGGCTGCATTCGTGGAGCGCGGTGGGTAGGGTGCGTGCCACTGATGCGCTACGTCCTCCTCGGCTACATCGGCCTGTTCGGCTTGAGCTATCTGCTGATGGCGGTGTCCGAGTTCTTCCTGACGCCGGCAAAGGAACGGGATCCGCTGCGGGAGACGCTCGTCGATTTCGGCTGTGGTGCGATTCTTCTCGCGGGGATGTTGTTCCTCGCGACCGGAGTATCGGACCTTCTTCTCAGGCAGATATGGCTGATCGCGGCTCCTCTCGCGGTGCTGCTGCAGCTGGCCCTGAGTTGGCGTGCGCGGCGGCGCGAGGCGCAGTCATCCGCACAGGGTGATACGCCTCCGTCCTTTCTCTTGCCGGATCTCGGCACGCTTCTCCTGAGCCTGCCTGCGCTTGGCTTCAATCTCCAGTTCGCGCTGGCCGGATGGACACGCTGACCCGGGCTTCTGTCGCGAGATTGTTGCCACCCGACGGTTAGGCCGCACAAAATGCCGTCCGGTTTCATCGCCGGGGAGCTTGCAGCCCCGGAATTGCTCCACTATCAGCGGGGTAACCGCTTGAACCCATGAGCCGCCAACCCTGTAAGCGCTGCGGCGCGATGATCCTGGAAGCCACCGCAGATGCGAACGATGGACTCTGCGCCCCCTGCGCGAAGGGCGGAGGAGTTTGCGAGGTCTGCGGCACGCGGATGTCCCAGCCGAACAAGAGCGGCGGCTATGTGTGCTGGGATTGCGAAAAGTCCCGGCGGATCGATGCGGTGCCGAGCCTGCCGAAAGGCTGGCAGCAGGAGATCGATGTGGATTGGGAGCTGGTGACGGACAACTATGCGCTGGCAGTCGATTCGGTCCTGCAGCGTTTCCTGCCTGCGCAGGGGGATGATCCTGCTTGCAGCGCGGTCTTCCAACTCTCGCAGAACGCGATGCTGGAGCTGCACCTCAACACCCGGGACGGCATCGCCGGGATCCCGGCCAAGATGCGTAGCATCGCGAACTGGGGCCAGGAGCTCTCCGATGAAGGATGGGTGGAGCGGGTGGGACTGTGGTACACACCAGCATGGAAGTATTCCGAGCTCGGCCTCGCCTTCGCGACCGACACCTCGAGGGCCATCGAAGATTTCCACTACGACCTCTACGAGAAGCTCTCCGAGGACGGCGCGACGGAGGGATTCAATACCGCGCGCCTGGCCGCGATCGAGCGCGTGCGGCAGTCCGATGCCTTCGCTCGTATCGTGAAGACGCCGGACTTCACCGTGCACGTGGCGGATGACGACGGGCTCGAGTATTACAGCAAGGCGCAACTGGGAGGATAACCCCTATTGGGGATCGACGCGGAGGCGGCGCGTGGGTGTCATGATCCATGCTCAAGCATCTTCGTCCTCTTCTGTGGATCGCATGGGGCGCTCTCGCGATTGCTTGCGCGCAGGGTGAAGAGACGGCCAAGCCGCGGGCGCGGGTGATCGTGGACAACGATTTCGGCGGTGATCCGGATGGCTTGTTCCCAACTGGCGCATCAGCTCCTCTCGCCCTCGGTGAAGGTGCGCGGGATCATCGGCTCGCATCACTATCCGGGCGGATTTTTCAGCTACTCCGGGGCGCCGGAGGAGGCGTGCAAGGCGGCGAAGGAATTGCTGGAGGTGATGGGGCTGGGTGGGAAGGTGCCGGTCCATCAGGGCGCGAAGGAGCGGATCGGCGAGGATGGCGCGGCGCGGCCTTCGGATGCCGCACGCTTCATCGTGCAGGAGGCGATGCGTGAGGATGTGAAGACGCCGCTCTTCATCGCCTGCGGGGCCGGGCTCACGGATCTGGCGAGTGCCTATCTGCTAGAGCCGGCGATCGGGAAGCGCATCCGGCTCATTTGGATCGGCGGGCACGAGCATGAAGGCATCGCCACACCGCCGCCCGGCGGGCAGAGGATCGAGTATAACCTGGGGATCGACCTGAGAGCCGGGCAGATCGTCTTCAATCAATCGGACATCCCGGTCTGGCAGGTGCCGCGGGATGCCTACCGGCAGGCGCTGGTCTCCACCGCCGAGCTGGAGATGCGGATGAATGATGGCGGCAAGCTCGCGGGCTTCCTGAATGCGCGCCTGCAGGAACTGATGACGCGGGCCTATCGCGATACCGTGGAGACCTATGTGCTGGGTGACAGCCCGCTGGTGCTGCTGACCGCGCTGCAATCTCCTTGGGAAGCGGACCCGGCCTCGAGCCGCTATCTCAAGCTGCCGACACCGCGGATCAACGGAGACGGTCGCTATGATGCGAATCCGCAGGGCCGGGAGATGCGGGTCTATACCCAGATCGACAGCCGCCTGATGTTCGAGGACTTCTACGCGAAGCTCGCACTCTTCTCCCGGCAGGGTGGGGAGGGGGAGTGAGAGGGAAGAGATAAAATTCGGCTGCAAGTGGTCGCCGCAGGCTGCTAGGGTAGTTTCCTCACGATGCCCAGTTACACGGTCAGATGTCTGTTCGAGTGGTCCGCGGACAGGGTCGAGACGCTCAAGCACCTCTACGAGGAGCGCATTACGTTGTGGAATGCCGCCACCTTCGAGGAGGCTATCGAGCTGGCGGAGCAGGAGGCTTCCGAGTATGCGGAGGAGCACGGCTTCACCTTCATCCAGCTCTCGCAAGCGTTCTGGATGTTCAGCGAGGTCCAAGGGTCCGGTGTCGAGGTCTATTCGCTTTTGCGAGAAAGCGATTTGGAGCCCGACGCTTATCTGAACGCCTTTTTCGATACCGGCTTCGAACGCGAAGAAGATGTTCGAGCTTCGTGATGTTGCGAGGAAGTTCACCCAGGCCAAACTCCTGGAGAGGTTCGGACTCGTGGTCATCGCCATGACGAGAAGCGGAAGGACGCGATTGCCGGGGTGATCGGCGATTGTCTCGACGCCGCTGATCGTCGCATCTACGAGTTGCCAGTCCTTCGCGGCACTGTTGCCGATTTTACTCTCATCAAGCTTCTTCCTCTACTCGCGGTTCCCGTCCTCGGACTAATGATGAGCGCTTGCGAGCCTTCGGACCCTAACGGGTTACCGCCGATCTCCTCGATCCCGCCGACGACCACGAAGGAAGGTAGCCTGGCCAACAAGGCCCTCACGCAGGATGCCACGCAAGCCATCCGGAAGATCACGGGAGGTAGCGGGGCCTTGGTGAAATTCGTGATCCAGCAGCCGGTGGGCACGGTCGGCAAGAAGGCCTGGCGGGAAGTCTGGGTCCATGAGCCGAAGGGCCTGGGGCAAAGTTTCATCCTGACCTTCCGCGAGGATGGCCAAGGCTCGGCGGACTTCGAGATCCAGAAGATGTAAAGGAGGGCGGCGCAATGAAGGCAGATCTGATCGCCCAACTCACCAAGGCCCTGTCCGAGGTCGAGACAGCACTCTCGCGGCATTCCGCTCCTTGGAGTGATCTGTCCGAGCGTTGCTCGTCGTGGCGAGAGGTGATCGGCAGCAGCGATGCCGTGATGCTCGAGCAGGCGGCCAAGGAGATCAGAATCAAGTTCCATCCCAAGTCTGAACTGCCCCTCGACTACGAGCTGCAGGAGGAGGTCGAGGCGCTTGCTCTGGGCTTGGAATCAGAGCAGCTGTGCCAGTCCTATGCGGCCGTCATCCAGCGCGTAGGACGGAAGCGGGCGCAGCGGGAGTGGGAGGCTGCCATCTCTGATCCGGAGGCCTTGTTCCCACGTGGGCTGGAGTAAGGCCTGTCCATGCTTGATGGCAGAAGGAGGATCTGCGAAGACCCGGGCATGAGCCGTCTCGACCAAGTAATGGGCACCCTGCTAGAGACATGGGACCAACGCTATACCTTCCGCCACGAGCGCACGGAGCCGCGGCTGAGCTTCGAGGTTCCCGGTTTCACGCTCGATGTGGTGGAAGCGGCCGGGGAGGATGAGGTGGCGCTCCACTTCGAGGAAGCCGGCGTCAAGCACCGGGCCGAGTGTTCGGTCGAGGAGGCGCCGCGTATCATCGAAGCGCTGTTGTTCCCGGAAGAGGAGGAGGGCTAAAGCGGACGCATGCCGACGGGTCACGGACTCCGATCGTGATCTTCGTGCCGGATTTTTCTCCCATTGGGGAGAGCGCGGATATAAAGGGTGCACTGCCATGGGCATGGATATCACCGGCTTTCTGATTATGGATGGGGATGGGGACCAAGTCCTCGCGGATGCTCAAGGACAGTATCTGGCTTTCGATTGCCCGGGATGCGGCCACCCCCTGCTCGCTACCACGCTGGAGAACCAAAGAGGGTCCGATGAGGATCACCCGGCGGAGTGTCCGGATTGTGGTGGGGCTTACTTCCTCGATCCCCGTCTTTCGGCGAAGAAGCTCTATATTCACTCGGTGGAAGAATAAGGGACGCGATGTTTGGATGCCTACCCCTTGACTCCGTAAAAAGCGCGGCGACCTAGGGGCTCTTACCATGAGCACGCGCACCGCCATCTTCCCAACCAGCCCGCACGCCCTTTACAAGGAGCACGGCTATTCCCCCGCGATCCTCTCCGGCGATTTTCTCTTCGTCTCCGGCATGGTCGGAGCGCGTCAGGATGGCTCGCCGGAGCCGGATCTCGCGGCGCAGGTGCAGCTGGCCTTTGATAATCTGGAGGGCGTGCTCAAGGCCGCAGGCGCGGGCTTCGACGATGTGGTCGACCTCACCTTCTACATGATCGATCCGGATGCCAGCGTGGGTTACGTGCTGGAAGGCATGAAGAAGGCCTTCCCCGCCGAGCCGCTGCCGAACATCACGGCGGTCGGCGTGAACTGGCTCGCGGGATTCCAAGTGGAGATCAAGGTCACCGCGCGGGTGCCGAAGTGAGAGGATCTCCGCGCGGAAATTTGCGCCCTTCTTCGTGAAAGCTTCACGCGGCGTCTGGTAAGATCCGGCGCATGGGGATGCGCTCGATGGATGATCTGTTCAGGATGGGTGTCAGAGGCATCATGCTGCTGGCGCTGATTCTGTCGTCGGCGGTGTGCGAGGCCCGGGCGGTCCGCAGCATGGGGATGAAGGAGCTGGTGGCGCAGTCTGCCTTGGTCTTCGTAGGGCAGGTCACATCCATTCGTCCCTCCGGCATCACCACCACGCTGACCTATCCCACCTGGGGGAATACGGTCTTCGAATGGCTGGAGGTCGAGGTAAAGGTGATCGAGGAAGTGAAAGGCGTGAAGAAGGGCCAGGTCGTCCGCACGCTGATGCTCTCGATCCGGGGCGAGTCGTTCATCGTCATCAATCCTCCCGGGATGGTGAAGCCCGGGCTCGGGCAGCACCATTTACTCTGCCTGCTGCCGACGACTCAGCCCGGCTTTCATGCATCCATCACCGCACCTTTCGATGACCGGGAGGGGATCTTCCTGCTCGACCGCAAGGAATGGACGGAGGGTGCCACCTACTTCGATGACAAGGGCAGGAAGGTGGCATTCAAGGATCAGAACGAGAAGAACGCGATGCTCTGGAATCTGGTGGATGGCCGCGGCAGGATCATGCCAGGTGGTGCCGCGGCGATGCGGAAGAATTATCAAGCCGAGATCGCGAGGAGACCGCCGGCGGAATCCGTGGTCCACCTGAAGTGGAAGAAGGTGGAAGGCAAGGGCGGCTGGCAGTGGAATGAACCTGCGGAGGAGAAGAAGGTCGAGACGAGGCGGCGGCCAAAAGCGAGCGGGAAATAGTGGCATGGTGGAAGGGCTCTTGGAGCGCCGGCGCATCTCGACTCTTGTCTCCCGGTCGTTTGGCGGCTTTCTTGGATACGTGCCTCTTGCCGCCCTCTCGTCCGAAGTAATCACAGCTCTCGGCGTCGTGCTCTTGCTGCTGGCCGCGATCCACATGGCCGCTTGGTGGAGATGTCCTGTTGAGAGGCGCGTTCACTACCTGAACCAATTCGGCTTCTTTCTCTTTCTTACTCTCTTCATCCCCATTTATCCGGGAGGTGGCCATGTCCGCAGAACACTGCTGTGGGAGGTCTACAACTTTCTCTTCATCCCCGGATTCTATCAGGACGACCACACCCGGCTTCATACTGTCGATTACTTGGTATTCGGGGCCATCGTCCTACATCATTTGGTCTGCGTGGCTTTGGCCAAAATGACTACGCGGTTCCTCTTCCGTAGGAAAAAGGTCTCGGATGGGAGTGATGGAGATTGATCGAAGAAGCTCCCGGAGGCTCCAAGGGGGCGGACCTTCCGCCAAAGCAGCCAGCGCGTGCTTGTGCAGCCCGCCTCTTTCTGAATACTGGCGGGTGCTGGATACTCCTTGCCCTAGCCTGAAACCATCCCGGGAGGGATCGATGCCATGAATCCGATCGAGAAGAGAAAACTTCTGAAGTGGAACACCATCCTCTGGCTGCTGGCGATGATCGCGCCCGCGGCGCTCAGCCTGTCGCTCGCCGGGACGAAGTTCCCGTGGCCGATGATCCTGCCCTTCCTGCTGCTCGGCTGTTTGCTCGCCTCGAACAAGATGCTGCTCCGCGCGCTGGAAGCGGCAGATGGCGCGCCGTGAGACAGTGCGCGGGTTTGACTCTGCGGCAGGCTTTGCTTCCTTGCGAGGCATGAGCGCCTACACGATCCGCCACCTGGGGCCCGATGATCTCCCCTTGATGAGGGGGATGCTCGATCTCTTCGGTCGCGCCTTCGAGGAGCCCGTGACTTACGGAGACAAGCGGCCGGGCGATGCCTACCTGCGGAGCCTGTTAGGCGGGGATTCCTTCATTGGCATCGTGGCCGTGCAGGAGGGTGAGGTGGTCGGCGGGATCGGTGCCTACGAGCTGCGGAAATTCGAGCAGGAGCGGAGCGAGATCTACATCTACGACCTGGCGGTGGCGGAGGAGCAGCGGCGCCAGGGCATCGCTACGGCGATGATCGAAGCGCTGAAGGGCATTGCGCGGGAGCGCGGGGCCTGGGTCATCTACGTGCAGGCGGACCTGCAGGATGATCCGGCAATCGCGCTCTACACGAAGCTGGGCGTGCGGGAGGATGTGCTGCACTTCGATATCGCACCATGAAGCGGATCTTCATCGCCGGGGCCAGCGGGGCCGTGGGTCGACGGCTCTGCCCCATGCTGGTGGCGGATGGTTACGAGGTGACCGGCATGACCCGTTCGCCGGACAAGGTGCCGATGCTGCACGAACTCGGCGTGCAGCCGGTGGTCGCGGATGCCTTCGATCAAGCCGCGCTGGATAAAGCGCTGCTGGATGTCCGGCCGGAGATCGTGATCCATCAGCTCACGGAGCTGCCGCGCGCGCTGGCCGCGGAGCAGATGACGGAGGCCCGTGTCCGCACCGCCCGCATCCGGGAGATCGGCACGCGGAATCTCATCGCTGCCAGCGTGGCGGCGGGTGCCAAGCGCCTGATCGCCCAGAGCATCGCCTTCGCCTATGCGCCGGGCGAGCCGCCCTATGACGAGTGCGCGTCGCTGAATCTCGACGATACGGTATTTGCGGTCAGCGTTCGCGGTGTTGTCAGCCTGGAGCAGCAGGTGCTGGGCGCGCCGCTCACCGGCATCGTCCTGCGCTACGGGAAATTTTATGGCCCCGGCACCGGCTTCGATCACCCTGCTGCGGGTGGGCCCGTGCATGTGGACGATGCCGCGCGTGCCGCCTGCCTCGCCATCGCGCGCGGCGAGCGTGGCATCTATAACATCGCGGAGGAGGACGGCATTATCTCCAGCCGGAAGGCGCGGGAAGAGCTCGGCTGGGTGCCGGGCTTCCGACTGCCGGGCAGCGCTTGATCCGTTCTTGCCGCAGGCCGGGGGAAATGGTGAGATAGCGAGCGAGGATCCATGGAGCTTGTCCCGCCTCCATCCCTCGTTCTCACCCCTCGTAGACACACCATGATCCGTCCAGTCGCCACTCACTGGGCAAGGCGCGGTAGGGATGCCGCCTTGTTTCTGTTCCTCGCCACGCTCGCGCTGCTGGCCTTCGCCTTCTACACCGGAGAGCCGGGCTTCTTCCTGAAGTGGTTCTTCGGCCTGCAGGCGGACACCTGACCTGGCCGGGAGCGCTTGCCTGCGGCTCCTGCTTCTGTTGCTCTCTTCGGATGAAGAGAGAGGGGACCATGCGGCCATGATGGAAGGGCTGAGGAATGCCATGAATCTGCTCTGGCTCATCGTGCTTCTTGGTGCGCTGGTCGGGGTGATTCCTTTCCTCTTCGCGCTGGTCCGGACGATCCGCGGGAAGCAATGGCCGCGCTTACGGAAGCTGGTCCTGATCCCGCTGCTGGGATTCGGTCTCTTCCTCGGTGCGAATGCTGCGGTCCGCCACTTCAGCTACCGCGAGTATCTGGCCAATCTCTTCGATACGAAGGTGGCTCTGGGGAAACCGGTGTTCGCCTACGATTCGGAGCGCTCCTTCAATGGCGATGGCTACTCGATCACGGTCTACGAACTGCCGGACCCGATCCGGCAGCGCTTCTCAAGCGCCGATGAAAGGCTGCTGAGCGAGTTTCCCAAGCGACCGGGTTACCGCAAGCATTGGCAGTCCGAGTCGTGGCGGCGCACGCCTTTCGAGGCGCGGTTTGCTCGTGAGGTCGATATGGCCCTGAACGATCTCCGCGGCGGAGATCTCAAGACGCGGTTCGCGGAAGTCCGCGAGACGCTTTCGAAGGAAGGGGCCTACTACGCCTTCTTCTACAAGAAGCCGGGCGACTACGTTGCCAATGTGGATTTCTACATCGTCGATCTTCCGGGCAATCGATTGTATATCATCAATCACAATACTTGAGGCCCATGAGGCGCTGGATTCTGCTCACCCTGCTTTCGCTCTCCATGCTGGCCTCGGGGTTCGTGCTGAGTGGCTATCTACATTGGACGCGGGATGTCGCGCGTCGTGATGAAGATGAAGCGCGGCACGCTGAGGAAGTCGCGGGCCTTCGCCAGCGGATTTTCGGCGACAACTACTTCCATCACGAAGGCCTCTCCCCGGAGATGGATTCGCGCCTCGCGGCATTTGACCCGGCGAAGGATGGATCACGGCTCAGCCTGTCATACGCGGGAGGCATGAGCGGCCGGGAGTTGCATCTCGTTCTCTCCGGAGATGGAAGTCTGGAATCCGAAGAGAATGGTGAAAGTGAACGCTTGGCCACGATCCCCGCCGGGCAGTGCAGGAGCGTCTTTCTGCAAGTGCTTCGTAGCGGCTTTCTCAACTACTCCGAGGGCACGGTTGAGCTGAAAAGGGAACTTCTGTGGCCGGGATCCCGGCGCAGTGTCACGGACAACCCGGATACCGTGATTCGCATCACGGCGCCGATGCTTGAGATCGATAAAACGGTGTCGATCTACACACCGCAGGTGGAACTGGACAACTATCCGGACATCATCGAGTACCAGATCTTCACCCGGATCGAGAAGGACATGCTCGCCTTGGTTCCGGAGGGCAAGTCACCTTGGAAGGAGTCGAGGTGAGCTTGCCATCCTAGACCGCTTATCTTCATCCTCCCCTCATGTCCACCGCTGCCCCTCCTGCCACCGAGCCGCTCTACCGCTGCATGACGAAGGGCGTGAAGGGCGCGGCGGAGTCCTTCGAATACGGCATGAGCTGGGTCACCTCACGCCGCGCGAGGCTCAAGGTCTTCCCGGACCGGCTGGAGTGCGGCGATTGGGCGATCCCCTACGCGGCGATCACCGATGGTGTGCTCTTCGAGACGCGGCAGATGTTCATTCCCTGCTACATCCTGAAGGTGCGCACCGCCACGGAGTGCTATCAATTCGGCCTGAACGGGAATAAATTCTGGCGCAGCGAATTGCCCTTTCCCGTCACGCGGCAGAAGGGGCGGCTGAAGTATTCGGCAGTGAGCATCGCGATGCGGGTGGTGCTGCTGATTTGTCTGGCTTGGTACTGGTGGTCGAGCACCCGTTGAGATGGCGATGCAAGATCCCATGGAAGACCCGCCACCCGGCACATGGCAGCGTCCGCAGTCGCGGTCGCGCAGGACCTTCGGTTGCTTCATGACGGTGCTCGGAGTCGTGGTGCTGCTCTTCCTGCTGCTGCTGTGGTCGATGCCGGATTGCAGTGCCTCCTCCAAGCAAGCGAAGGTGGCGCGCGCTCTTTCGCCGGAGCAGTTTCAGGAGCTCCACCGCGTGATGACCGAGTTGAGAGCCTCGATCCCCGAAGAGGACCGCGACTATCAGAACGACCTCTGGGGCGATCGGATCCCTCCGTCCTTGCGATGGCTCAAACCCGCGGTGGTGAGGGTGGGCGGTGATCATCAGGTCATCCGTCTGGAAGGCTGCATGGATCACTTCCTGGACTTGCGATTCTATCGACTGGGGGAAAAGCCGGGAGTGGTGGAGAGGGATCTCAGCCCGCGGATCGTTCTCGTATCGGGTGAATTCGATCGGCAGGAGGAAGTGCTGTGGCGCGCTGAGAAGCCTGTCGCCGAGCCGAAGTGAAGCTTGGCAAGGCTTGCCCCGCCCGGTCTCATTTCCGAAGTGATCGCCGAGATCCCGCAACCCTTGCCCGAGTTCCACTGCCCGCTCTGCGGTGGGCCGAACGACTGCGCCGCGGCGGCGAACTGCAGCTTCACCGCGCCCTGCTGGTGTCGGGAAGTGACCTTTGCCGCGGAGCTGCTAGCCCGCGTGCCGGAGCCGATGAAGGGCCGGGCTTGCATCTGCCGGGCCTGTGCGGAAGCAGCGGCGGCGGGGCAGGGTAGCCTGACGGATTCTTCACCGCCCATGTCGTGACTTTGTATCGACCGCTTGCGGCGGGCGGCTCAGTGGTATTTATTCTCACATCGTAGCCCTATCTCATGAAAATCTCGATTGCACGGATCGCCCTTCTTTCCGGGATGCTGATCCTCCCCGGAGCCGCCAAGGAGCGCACTTTTACCAGCGCGGATGGCAAGGAACTGACGGCTGAGATCGTCTCCGCCACGGAGAAGGATGTGACGGTCAAGAAGTCCTCCGACGGCAAGGAATACAAGCTGCCGCTGGAGCGCCTCTCGAAGGCTGACCGGGACTTCGTGGCCGCGTGGCTGGAGAAGGCGAAGATCAACATGCGGGCGGAGAAGGACATCGAGGTGGAGTTGGAAGACGGCACCAAGCGGACGATGAAGATCCCCGCGGGCGAGTATCTCTCCTGGGACGGGACCCTGACCCTCTACGCCGGCGAGACGGTTCACCTGGAATTCGCGAAGGATGGCGACAAGTGGGGTGACGCCGAGGTGGTGGCGGAGGTGAAGCACCCGGAGCGGACCATCACCTTCTCGCTCACCCGCACGCCGCAGATCACAAGCCTGAACCGCAAGACGGCGATGCAGGAGACCGTGGCGGTGGATTGCGGTAGCCGCGAGATCGGCTCCGAGGACTTCGCCCGGAACAACCTGATCCCCACGGAGAAGGGGAAGGAGGCCACCGATAGCTGGGGCGGCGCCGTGTGGAACGTGCGCCTGACGAATATCGATGTGAGCACCCGCCCCGCGCTCGAGGTCTACGAGGAGCGGCTGGCCAAGTGATGGGCAGCATGCGCAGCGTCTGTGTCTTCTGCGGCTCGAATCCCGGGCGCGATCCGCTCTATCGGGAGGCCGCGCAGTCGCTCGGGCGCTATCTGGCAGGGCAGGGGATCGGTCTCGTTTATGGCGGCGGCCGCGTGGGTCTGATGGGTGCGGTGGCGGATGCGGTGCTGGCAGCCGGTGGCCGTGTCACCGGCGTCATCCCGCGCGCGCTGGCGGAGAAGGAGATCGAGCACACCGGGCTGAGCGAGCTGCACGTGGTGGACTCCATGCACGAGCGCAAGCTGATGATGGCGGATGCCGCCGATGGCTTCATCGCCCTGCCCGGAGGGGTCGGCACGCTGGAAGAGATCTTCGAGGTGATCACCTGGACGCAACTCGGCATCCATGTGAAGCCTTGCGGCTTCCTCAATGTCGGCGGCTTCTTCGATCCGCTGCTGGGCTTCCTGCGGCACATGGCCGCGGAGCAATTCCTGCACGGGAAGCACCTCGAGATGATCGCCAGCGAAAGCGATGCCGGTGCCTTGATCGCGCGCATGGCCGCCTTCACCCCGCCGCAGGTGGAGAAGTGGGTGGACCGGCAGGTGAGGCCCTGAATCATGGAAACCCGGGAATGAAATGCCTGACCGATAGCGAAGTTTCCGTCTGGCTGCAGCCACGCGGGATCGCGGAGGACCCCTATGCCAGAGGAGTAGCGCCGGAGCACTACCTCCAGTTCCTTGTGCCCCTGAAGTATTCCCGGATCGAGAGCTTTATCGGTTGCTACTGCCGACAGTTAATCCCTGAGAGCGAGTTGCTGATCCAAGTGACGGATTGGGCTCACTACACGCCGGAGCAGATGTTGATCGTGGACGGGATCCGCGCGCTTCATAGAGAGCAGCGATGCTTGATTGATGCGCCGGGCCATTGGATCGCACCGGACGAAATGCCGGTCGCCCTGGCGCTCTTCACCCACTGCACTGCCGCCGCCTGGAGCGCCTATCTTTACAGTCCGCAGGATCGGACCACGCTTCACATTTGGGAGGGAGAGCTCTTCGATTTCTGGTCGGACAGCGCCGAGAAGCACGCCGCGATGCGGGCCTTGCTTCGCGAGTTCAAACTTGAGGAAACATCGTCGACGAAACCCGAATCGTGAAGAAGCTTCTCATCCTCCCGCTCCTCGTCGTCATCGCCTGCCTGCTGGCGGGTGCCTACGGGGTCTTGCACGATCAATTCACCTACAGCATCTCCAAGGAGTACTACACCAAGTTCAAGTTCCGGCAGTTCGGTTTGCTGCACTCGCCGCTGCCCGCGCGGGCGATGGTGTCGATTGTCGGCTTCGGGGCCACCTGGTGGATGGGGCTTATCATCGGCTTGCTGGTCGGGGCTGTGGGATTCATTCACTCGGGGCCGCGCCGGATGTTGATCGTCTCGCTGCGATCGCTCGTGCTGGTGATTGCGGTCAGCCTGTTGGTCGGACTGGCGGGCTTGGCGTATGGATTCTTCCGGACGACCACCTTCGACCTTGCTTCCTATCGCGGTTGGTTCATTCCGCCCGGTCTGGAGGAGCCGCGGCGTTTCCTGCTGGTCGGCTACATGCACAATGCGTCCTACCTCGGCGGCGCGCTCTCGATCGTGGTTGCATGGATCTATCACTTCCGGGTCCGCAGGCAGGACCGGCTGCGAGGCGGCGATTGATCTCCCTCCGCAGAGCTGCTTATCTTTCGCGCGAACCCGCGTCTCCCCGATGCACATCAGCAACTTCAACTGGGTCTGCTTCGAGTGCCGCACGTCCCGCCGCGAGCCGAAGCTGGCGCGGCGCGTACCGGTCTGTGCGGAGTGCGGCGCGGATTGCTTTTGCCTCGGCTACAAGGTGGAGGTGCCGCGGCGCTACGCGGTGCGGGAGTGGCGGAAGCTGCGGGATGAATGCCGCCGCCGCTACCACATCGGGCGGGATTCCGTGCGGCGCTGGAATATCCGCCGCATCCACGCGCTGGAGCAGGAGATCATCCGCCGCGAATCCATGCGGGAGAACAAGGACCGTAGCTATCTCATCAAGCGACTGAAGGACGAACTCGTGAAACGCCGCTCGCTATGAAGGAATCCGACAGCAAGCCCGCCAGCGTGGACGACTACATCGCTGGCTTCCCCGCCGAGGTGCAGGCGATCCTGAAGAAGGTCCGCGCCACCGTCACCGCCGCCGCGCCCGAGGCGCAGGAGGTGATCAGCTACCGCATGCCTGCGCTGAAGCAGAAGGGCATCCTTATCTTCTACGCCGCCTTCAAGGGTCACATCGGCTTTTATCCACCCATCACCGGCGATGCGAAGCTGGAGCAAGCCGCCGCTCCCTATGCCGGGGAGAAGGGCAACCTGCGCTTCCCCTACGACCAAGCGATCCCCTACGAGCTGATCGGCAAGCTTACCGAGCTCCGTGTCGCGCAGGACAAGGCGAAGGCGGCGGCGAAGAAGCGGAAGCCATGACTCCCATGTCCCTCCGGGGCAAGGGGGCTATTCCAAACGCACACTCCCCAGCTTGTCGCCGCGTGGCCGTCGTGCATGCTGGCCCAATCCGTGGCAAGCAAACCCAAGATCTACATCCGCCCGCCGGACTTCCCCGATGCGGTGGCCTTCGTGGCGGCGGCGCAGCGGAGCAAGAAGCTTCACGTCCCCTACATCATCGCGCCGGACACACCGGAGAAGTTCGCAGCCTACCTGGAGCGCATGGCCGCTCCGGCGAATTATCCCTTCCTGATCTGCCGTCGCGATACGGAAGAGCTGGTGGGCGTGGTGAATCTCACGCACGTGATCCGTGGCATGTTCTACAGCGGCTACCTCGGCTACTACGCCTTCGCCGGTCACGAGCGGCAGGGCCTGATGAAACAGGGCCTGCAGGCAGTGGTGAAGCACGCCTTCAAGGAGATGAGGATGCACCGGCTGGAGGCGAATATCCAGCCGGCGAATACGCCCTCCATCGCGCTCGCCGCCGCCTGCGGCTTTCACAAGGAAGGCTTCTCGCCGCGCTACCTGAAGGTGCGTGGCAAGTGGCGAGACCACGAGCGCTGGGCGATCGTGCGGCCTTAGAAAAAGGCCATTCGGCTTGTTCGGTGGGACAGGGTAACAGAGCTTCATGGAGAACCCGGTGATCCGACAATGACCACACCTGAAAGCAACACCGACTTTTCTTCCGCCATGGATCGAGCCATGAGAATCCGGGAGATCTATCACGCGCTGGAAACGAAGAACCACGGCAGCGCGTGGACAATCCAAGAAGACATGATCGGATTCACCTACGATGTGGGTGAACTGGGACGGTTGCTGATGGCCGACGAAGGCCGCTGGGTCTATCCCGGCGATCTCAAGCAGGATCTAGAGCACAAGCTTGCGGAGTGCCTGTGGTGGCTTCTCGTCTTCTCCGGGCGCCTGGGGATCGATCTCGATTCCGCCTTCGCCTCGAAAATGGCGGAGCGGGAGTCCGAGCTCTCCGCCAGTCTCGCGGGACCGGCCGCGGAGGCTTGATGTCGACCACGCGAGGGGCGGCTTGGATCTTGATCGGACTGCTGTCACTAATTATGGGCTGTCATTCCCTTACGAAATCTCTCCTCTCCCATGAATATTTTCTGGCGTATCTTGCCGGTCCTTCTGGCAGTCCTTGTGGGATCTTCCTGCGGCGAACGCGGCAGCACCGCCGGTACCAGTGCCAGTCCCGCGGATACCAAGGCCTTCAAGATCGAGGGCGAATGGGAACCGGTGGATGGCACCTCCAATGGGGAAGCGCCGCCACCCGGCTACTTTGATGACATGGTCTTCGAGTTCAGGGCCGGGAAGATGCGGCTCAACGGGTCGAGCGCTGTGGACTACAGCATCGATGCCAGCACCACCCCGGCGCGGATCGATATCAAGAATAGCCTGAACCAAGTGGGCATCCTGAAGCTGGAAGGAGACCGCCTGCATCTCTGCACCGGCGTGGGCGGGCGCAGGCCGAAGGAGTTCAAGACAGCGGCAGGTAGCAACGAGACCTATCTGGTGCTCAAGCGGAAGGAGAAGCCCGGTGAGTTCCTGCCCGTGGACCTGAAGGTCGGCGGCATCTATGCCAAGGAGAGCGACGACGGGAAGTACAGTCTCCTGAAGGTCCTGCGCGTGGAGGACGACATCGTGCACATCCGTTTCTATGAAGACCGCTTCGACAAGATTCCGTTGGGTGTCGTGACCAAGGATCTCAAGGTCCTAACCAGCCACGCCCCGCTGGAGCGGAAGGCCTTCTTGGAAGCGGAGCGCGACCTCGTCGCTATTGAGGCGGTCTCGGAAGACGAGTTGGGCGGCTACCGGCTTTATCAGAAAGCGATGGAGGAGGGGACTCGATGAAGGGAATTTCTATGAGATTGTTTCTGCTTGGCCTGCTCTTGCTGCGCCCCCTCGCGGCGGAGCCGCTGGATCTGGCCTTGCCCGGTCCGGTGAAGATCGAGAAGGCGACCTACTACTTGAACGGCGACAGGACCGGCGGGTCGGTGGCCGTGATCTTGATGGATGCAGAGGGTCGCAGCCATGACGTGCACTACATGACTGCGGATTTCCCGCCGGAGGAGGGCGGCGGAAAGCTTTCGATTCGGCGCAAGCCATCAGATAAGGACGAGAGCTTCGAGAAGGGCAGCAAGGAAGAGGCCCGGCTCTTGAAGCTGCTGCGGGCGGCCTGTATCGAAACCTACGGCTCCGCCGATGTGGCCCGGTTGCGTGAGGGCAAGGGGAGAGGTGATGCGATGCATGGTTTCGCCATGTCCTGCCTGTTGCACCACTTCCCGGAGAAGGGGAAGTGAGCGAAGGGCGGCATCCGGTGGCGATGTGGGGAGAGTTTGATTTCCCAGCGTCGATCCGCGAAGGTGTTCGCTGCCATGGCGGATGAGATCCATGTCATCGATGTCGCGCCGGTCTTCACCGCGGTGATCCGGGAGCGAGTGGCGCGTGATGAGCTATCCCGTTTCGTCCCCGCGGCGTGTGGCGAGGTCTGGTCCTTCCTCCGCGATGCCGGCCTGCCGAAGCCGGGTCGTCATCTCGCGCTCTATGGAGCGGATGGCATGGTGGAGGCGGGCGTAGAGGTCGGCAGCCCTTTAATCAACTCGGGTCGGGTGCTCGGCTCGCAACTGCCTTCGGGTCGCGCGATCACGATGGTTCACCACGGTCCCTATGATCGACTTGGAGAAACGCATGCGCGCATCCGCGAGTGGTGCGCGGTGCAGGGTTTCCGCAGCGCGGGCATCTGCTGGGAGCTCTACGGTCACTGGGAGGAGGGGTGGGAAGAGGATGCTTCCCTGATCCGCACCGATGCGTTTCATCTTCTCAAGCCGGAAGATATCCAGCCCGCAGATCCGCCATGAACTTCCTAGCCGCGAGTGATTCCTCCGTATGGCGCCTGTTCGCCAGGGGCCAGATGAATGGCGTCATCCTTCTCGGCCTTCTGATTGGAGTTGCCTTTGCTTGGTGGATCGGCTGCTCGCGCCCCCGTTTCCGCGCGCTCCGCCTCTTCTCGGCGACGGCGCTCGCCATCGCGGCGCTCTCGATCGCGATTGTCGCTATCTACCGATGGCCGCGGGTAAAGGACCCCCACAACTTCGAGTCGCAGCGCCTGCCTCCGGGCTACATGCTCTTGTACGGACCGGCGGAGGATTCCTACGTGGGGTCGATCATCGCTCCGGATGGACGGGAGATCAGCATGGATGTGGGCGCGATGGCCGGGATCTTCGCCGATCCCCGCGAGCGTGAGAAGTATGACCGCTTCAGCGAGTGGATCGTCGAAGGGCACAAGGCTTACGTCGCCGACAAAAGGTATCCCGATCCTCCTTCCCGCTTTCTGTCCATCACCTTCGAGAAAGGCTGGGTGAATTTCATCGCCCGGATTGATCGGGATGAGGAAGTGGAGGAGGTCAGGAAGCTGGTGATGACTTATCGACCCCGGGACTAGAATGCTCTCCATGAAACTCGCTGCCATCCGCACTCATGCCCTCGCGCTTCCGGAAGTCACGGAAGAGCCGCACTTCGACTTCTCCTCTTTCCGGGTGCGCGGGAAGATCTTCGCCACAGTGCCGCCGGATGAGGAGCACCTGCATGTCTTCCTCAAGGAGGGATCGCGGATCGCCGCGCTGGAGCAGTGCTGCGCCTTCGCGGAGGACCTGCACTGGGGGAAGAAGGTCCTCGGCCTACGCGTTTCACTGCCGGAGGCGAATGCCGCCGCGGTGAAGAAGCTGCTCGAACTAGCGTGGCAGGAGAAAGCGCCCAAAACCCTCGCCGCGCAGTGGCGCGGGAATCGTTTGCAAAGCTAAAGAATCGGCGGACTGTGCCGGATGACGGAGGCACCGACGAACATCTGGATCAAGTGCGCGGCCGGTCTCACGGCGTGGATCGCACTGGCAGCGGTGGCTTCTTGGTTCGTCTTCGGGATGGCCGGCTCGCAGCCTTTCGGGCTGGTGCTGCTGGTCTGCTCGGCGGTGGCGCTGCTCGTCGGCTTGGTCCTGCTGCCGTATAACATCATCGAGGCGGGATACATCGGCATCATGTTGAGCGTGGCGCTGCTCCTGCTCGGGTGGAGTTCGCCCTTTGTCGCCAGCGCCCTAGGCGGAATCGTGACCGGCTTCTGGTGGAGCCGGGTGACACGCTGCCAGTGAGGACGGGGCTCGCGCGCACGCCAGAGCGGCTGTACCGCGAAAGGGTCCACCCACCCCCGGATCTTCTAAAAAAGAAATCCGCCCGATCCGCGAAAGAAAGCGGATGCGAAATGCGTCTTTTCTAGCATATTGAATGCGATGAAGGCGTCCTCGGCGTGGAGTTTGGTCGGAGCGGGCCTGCTGTTTCTGGCAGTCGTCCTGATCGTCCGTGCCGGCGGGCTCGCGGAGGAAAAGGGGAGGGAAGAGGCGCGCGCCTATGCGAAAGCAAGGGAGCCCTTCCCCCGTGAGGCGAAGAGCGATTCCGCCCGCGCGGGATCAAAGCCGCCGCGCGTGCCGGAATCCGCCGGGAACCCGCGTATGCGTCTGAAGCAGATCCATGTCGAGGGCACATGGGAGCACAATCTCATGCGCTCCCTGCTCGGGCCCTTTGATTCCTCCGAGCTGCGCCGTGTGGCGGAAGATCCGCAGCGCGATGAACGCCGTTTCCTCCAGCTGCTCCTGCGCGCCGCCGCGGAACGGGATCCCAGCTTCCGCGATCTGCTCGGTCGCCCCGCGCTGCGGCAGGATCCGCAGGCGGAACTCGGCCTGCTGACCTATGCCTTCTCCATCACCCGCAATCGCGAGGCGCTGGAGAAGATCCTGAAGCTTCACACCGACACTACTCCGGAGAAGCGCACCTGGGACTCGAACGAAATCATGGCGCTGGCGGTGATCGATGAATGGGACCTCACGCGAAAGGCGCTTGTCGCCCATCAACTCAGCGGCGATAGCAGCGGCGGCGATGCGAAGTATGCCTTCTGGTTGAAGCGCCGCTATCTCTTCCCGCAGGACAAGAGCTTCCCGCAGAGTTTCGAGGAGTTCACGCGGCAGATGGAAGAGGAGCAGCGGAAGAATGATCCGGATGGCTGACGGTGATCACCCGATGTTAGGAGGACGACTTCGTCGTTCCGGCCGGGGGCGTCACCAGGAGAGAGACCCCATGGCGATCGAGGGAGGATCCGCCCCGCCGGAAGCACAAGAGTGCTTTCGCTACGATCGCCCGCTTCACGCGCGGCTCAGAACGGCGCCTTCACCAGCGTGGCCAGCAGTTCTTCCATCAGCTCGGCATCCTCTTGCTCGCCGCGCACGGACCATGCGGTAGCCAGCTCCTCCACCACGCGCACCAGCAGCTCGCCCGGCGTGGCGGCACGGGTGGCGATCATGCGGATATCCCGCGGGTAGCGGCGCATGCGGTGCGCCAGATCATCCGGCTGTACGCGGCGACCCTTCACCAGCGGCTCGCTGAGGATCACGCTGCTGTCGTCGTGATAGCGGCAGAGCAGGGAACGCGGCAGCAGCAGCCCGTCCACATCGATCTCCAGACGGTGAGCGACCAGCAGGAAGATGATACCCAGCCCGACGGCATTCGAGGGATTACCCGCCAGCACATGGGCCAGATCGTAGTTGTCCGGATCATCTTCCTCACCGGTGTTCGCGGTGAAGCGGCCGCTTTCGAAAAGAGCGGCGTTGATCCCGGTGGCACCCAGATCGGCACCGGTGACCTCCAGCTCCTCGGCGATCAGGTCGAGCGCATCGCCCAGCGGTTGGCGCAGGCTCACGCCATCGTGCAGGTAATCGGACAGGCTGCGGAGCAGCGCTTCGAATTGATCCCAATCGTCCGCCACGGCGGCGGCACCGCCGGCGGGCACGATCCACTCGCGGCGCAGGCGCTCTCGCCGGGCCGGCAGCAGCAGCAGGGAGAGCAGCTCGGTATCGGCCTCGTTCAGCTTCACCGCGGACTCGCCCAGCAGCTCGCTCACATCCCCACCGAAAGCGCCCAAGGCCTTCTC
The DNA here is from genome assembly GCF_025950095.1 of Luteolibacter rhizosphaerae. Lineage (NCBI taxonomy): Bacteria > Pseudomonadati > Verrucomicrobiota > Verrucomicrobiia > Verrucomicrobiales > Verrucomicrobiaceae > Neoluteolibacter > Neoluteolibacter rhizosphaerae. Next base: position 90,674 of record NZ_JAPDDR010000016.1, read on the forward strand.
CACCGAAGCACGCACGGGCGGTGAATCGTCGTCGAGCAGCCTCAGCAGGACGGAGAGGCGCTCCGGAGAAGTGTCGGTACTGTTGGTCACTAGGAGAGAAAAAATGAGAAAAGGACTGGGGTCGCGTGCTTGGGGTTTCCCCGTGATAAACGCGTTGAAACGTCCTGCAATGCTCAATTTCCTAACAAGGGAAGGCCTCTCATCATGCGGAGTGATGCTGTCATGATACCCAGCGCATACCCTATATGGGTGTGTTTGTAGCAAATCACCCCGCGTAATCACGGTATATTGACGTTTCAGATTTGCTAAATGATGGGTGCGGCTCTACACCGCGCCCCCGCATGCGAACTTCTCTCTCGCTCCTTTCATCCCTCGCTCTGGCTACCGCCTCCGCGCACGCTGCCATCATCGTCAGCTACGCCGAGGTCCCCGGCCAGTACAACTCCACGCTCCAGAACACGAGCGTGATCGACTTCAACTCCGCCACCACCGGCTACCAGGAGAGCCTGACTTGGAGCGGCGTGGGCACCTACTCTCCGGTTACGGTGAATGCCGCCGATGTCTATGGCGGCGCCGGCAATCCCGATGGCTCGAACTACCTGGTGCAAGGCGCCAACGGTCCGTCCGCGACCACGCTGACGCTTACCAATCCGGTGAGCTACTTCGGCCTCTGGTGGTCGGCAGGCGATAACCAGAACGTGCTGGAGTTCTACTCCGGCACCGACCTGGTGGCGCGCTTCACCACTGCTTCGCTGCTCACCGCGATCACGGCGGATGGCGGCTACATGGGAAACCCTGCCACCGGGATCTTTGGCGATGGCAACGGCACGGAGCCGTACGCCTTCGTGAACTTCTTCGGCGAGGACGAGGGCGTGTCCTGGGACCGCATCGTCTTCACCAACGAAAGCGGAAGCGGATTCGAGAGCGACAATCACACGGTGCGCGATCTCACATGGGGTGGATACGGTGGCGAGACCGGTCCGCTCCCCGGCAATCTCGTGGCCCGTGTGGAAGGCAACAACGTTACACTGATCCCCGAGCCTGCGAGCGCGGTATTGGGAATGCTCGGGTGCTTCACCCTCCTGCTCCGCCGTCGCCGCGCTTCGATCTAATTTTTACCCCGGAAGTCACGGCCCGCCGGCAAGGTTCACCGGCGGGCTCTCCGTGTACAGGCAAGCTCTCGGCTGCCATGGCTGGGTGCGGTTGCATCCAGCGACGCGGAGGATCGTGAAATGCACGGCAGCGGCTCCACCCCATGCTCCGTGAATCTCCCGTAAGTCGGGCGAGTTCTTTGTAGCGCAGGCGATTGGTGACGGATGCATGGATCGACCATGAGGAGGAACATTTCCTGCGAGAGTGAGACGCGATGAACCTCTGCTTGGAATCTCCCCACTTTCGCAAGGTCGTGAAGCCGCTGGACCTGAGTTCTCACCACGACTTCGAGGGCGACTATCTGCGGGAAGGTGAAGCGATCGCAGGGGAGCGCTTGCACCGTGACGATTGTGAGATCGGTGATTGGGTTCTGGCAGCCGGAGTTCCCGAGTGGACCACGAAGACGCCGCGGCATCTACACCTCACGGCCGATCATCCCGGCCGCCGGCTCTTCGTCAGGGGGCTCCGCGTTTCAAAGGGAGAGCCGGTGGATGTCTGGGTCAGGATGTGAGCGCCCGGATGGAGCCGCAGCGGCCTAACGGAATAATGCTGAGCAAGAGGCATTGCCACCGCGCGCGCGGCTGCCTTGATCGTCGCCGTGAATCGCCGCGGCATCCATCGCTTAATCCCTGAAGACTGCGCGGTAGGCGATTGGGTGCTAGTGCTCTCGGTGCAGCATTGGGACGACTCCTTGCCGGAACAGCACAGCATCGCCATCCGCGATAACGGCAGGCTGGAGGAGTGGACCTTCCAAAAGGGCAGCCGCGAGTTCCAAGGGAAGGATGCCGCGGTCTGGATCCGCGTGAGCTGATCCTCACCACTGTGGCATCGCGGCGACGATCTGCATCTTCTTCCTGCGCGCTGCCCACCATGAAGCGGCGAGCCAGAGCGGCAGGTAGCATGCGAGGATCAGCCAGAGCGGGATCACGCGATCCATGCGCTCCTCATGGTATGCTTCCGTATCGGTCACGCTGGCTCCCCACTCGAAGCCGGGGAAGGCACCGCTGCCGTCTTCATCGAAGAGTTCGTAGCGGCTGAACTTTCCCGCTCCTTGATCGTGCGGGTAAGGATCCGAGACGAGATCGGTGCCGAAGGGATCCGGCTTGCTTGTCACGCTGCTCGACTCGATTTCGATCGAGCCGAAAGAGAGCAGCACCGAGTGGAAGGTGGAGTCCTGGTGCCGCAGCCACACGGTACCGTGAACCATCGAATCAGCCCACGCCCACAGCAGCATCACGATCGGGAATAGCCCGATGAAGAAGGTGCCGGTGCGGTGAATGGCGATGCTCACGCGCGGAGAGTGCTCCAGCTTTGCGGAAAGGAAAGCCCGGGACTCATGCCGGGCCAATCTTCCTGCCCGGCTATCGGCACGGTTATGCGCTATCCGGATAGCGGCCGGGATATCCGGACAAGTCTGCGCCGGGTATCCTATCCGCTATCGTGGTGTGCCGACCTGCGGCCACGAAAAAGCCCGCCGGAGCGGGCCAAGGAAAAAGGTGAGGAATGGTGCGCGATACTGGTTTCGAACCAGTGACCCCCACCGTGTCAAGGTGCGTTTAGTGGCTCAGCGCGCGTCATAATCCTCGAAAATCGGCCTGAAGTGGTCAATTTTGCTGAAGGTTTGGGCACCGGTTGGGGCACGAATTGGACACCGATCATGGCTGCAAAGGCAAGCTGCACACAGAGTGTGCAAGATTCGATGGCACCGTTGTCCGATTTGCGTCCGAAGCCATATAGATTCGTTTGGCTACCTTCCTGCATAGGGGACCGCATGAAAGTGTTCGCTCTTCGACTGTTGGCAATCCCCGTCATAGCACCGCTTCTTTTCTCATGCGATGAAGTTGGGGACAACGACCATCCAAACCTCCAAACCCGGGAGGGAATCTCGCCACCTCAGATGATCGACGGTCGCCAAGAGAAGATCCTCCCAGGCACACGCAACGACAGAGGAACCGATCAGGACTGATCAGCCGAATCTCGCTGTCTTCTTGGAATGGCAGGAATGGCAGAGAGGCTGATGGTTTGCCGGGTCATACATCGCGCCTCCCATCCGCACCGGGCGGATGTGATCGGTGTGCCCTGCTGGTGCGACAGCTCCCACGGGGCCGAAGGACACAACAACCACGGTGCCGCCCTGCCACGTCCTTACCCGATCGCAATAGCAGATCGGCTGAGCTACGAGGTAGCGACGGCTGTAGGCATGCCAAGCCCTATCGTATGTCCTTGTATCTCTAAGGCTTCGAAATGTCTTAGCCTTGCTTATCTTACGGGTGAATCGTGCATTTCGCATGAAGTTTGGTTAAGATAAGTTAAAAACTAAGGTATCCGAAGGGGGGAGGGGGTCAAATCTCTAGCGCAGGCCAACCGGAAGAGCGCGCCCAAGCTTTTTTAATCGCTCTGTGAGTTTTGAGGGGGGGTGGGGTCAACGCCCCCAAAGTCGGGTCAACAGGTTTTTTTCTGAAGGTCCTTCAAGGGACATTGGGCCCGATCAAACGCCCATGGGAGCCCGCGGACCAGCACCGAAAGACAACCTCGCCTCGATGGCCGGGGTGCTCGAACCCTTGCGCCAGAAGGCTCCGGACGGGATCCGCGGCGGCAGCAGCGCGAAGAAGGAGTATGAGCGTCTTGCTGCCCAGCTTTCGAAGCTGGGCCACCTCACCGACCTCAACCGGCAGGCGCTCGTGAACTACTGCGAGGCTCGCGAGCTCGCTGACATGGCCCTCGATGAACTCCACGCTCTGGGGGTCACCTTGGAGAATGCCGAGAGCGGGAACCGCTACATGAACCCGGCCATGACGGCCTTGTCGATGTCCCTTGCGACCATGGAGCGGGAGGCGAAGGCGCTGGGCATGACTCCCGCCGCATTGCAGTCGATCAAGAACGTCAAACCCCAGAAGAGTGAAAAGAAAGAGGGAGGACCCAGCGCCTTCCTCACCTAAGCGGAAGCCGAGGGCGGGGGCAGGTAAAAAGAAGGATGTGCCACCGGTCGAGCACGTGGCAGAGACCTATGCCCGCGAGGTGACGGGAGGCGCGAGGCTTGCCTGCCAATGGGTGCGGCTGGCATGTGAGCGGTTCCTGCGCGACCTGAAGCGGAAGGATATCCGCTTCGATGTCGCCGCGGCGGACCGTGCGATCGCGTTCATCGAGAGCTTCCGCCACTACAAGGGCGAGTGGGCGGGCCAGCGGATGAAGCTCGAGGCATGGCAGAAGTTCGTCATCGGCAACATCTTCGGGTGGAAGTGGTCAGCGAGCGGCCTGCGGCGATTCAAGTATGCCCACGTCGAGGTACCGCGGAAGAACGGCAAGACCCTGCTAGCCGCCGGTATCTCGCTCTACATGCTGTGTGCCGACGGGGAAGGCGGGGCCGAGGTCTACAATGCCGCCACCAAGAAGGATCAGGCGATGATCCTCCACAAGGATGCGAGGGTCCTGATCGAAAAGAGCAAGGACCCGGACTTCAAGGCGGCTTTCTCGATCCGGAAGAACCCTCCGATCATCGAGTATGAGGCGGCGGACAGCTACATGCGCCCGCTCGGCCGCGACACCGAAGGCGACACCACCGACGGCCTCAACCCGCATGCCATCATAGCCGACGAAACCCATGCCTGGGCGACCGAGGGTTTCTGGAACGTGCTCAACTCGGCCCTCGGGGCGCGGTCGCAGCCTCTTTTTCTGATGATCACCACGGCCGGTTACCGCTTGTCGGGCGTGGGCCGCCAACACTCGCTGATCGTGCAGCGCATCCTCAGGCAGGAAGACGGAGGCGAGGGCGACGATTACTTCGGCATCATCTACACGATCGACGAGGGCGACAACATCGAGGAACCGCTCACTTGGGCGAAGGCCAATCCCCTCTATGGGATCACGGTCAACGAGAAGAAGTTCAGGTCGCAGATCGCCTTGGCCAAGGCCAACCCGGCGATCAACCGAGAGCTCAAAACCAAGTGGCTGAACCTATGGATCAATCAGGCCTCGCTGTGGCTGGACTCCGACAAATGGCTGCATTGCAAGCTGGAGTTCGACAAGGAGCAGCTCGCGGGCAAGCGCTGCTACGGTGGCCTCGATCTGGCCATCACGCGCGACCTCTCGGCGCTGGTGTGGGTCTTTCCCCCGCAGGAAGGCATCGAGCGGTGGACCTTCCTGCCCTACTTCTGGTGTCCCGCGGAGGACATCGTCACTCGCTCGAAGCGCGACAAGGTGCCCTATCAGACCTGGGCGGAGAAGGGATTCATCATTCCGACGCCGGGCGAGGTGATGGACCAGGGCTACATCCACCGGCAGATCCTCGAGGACTGCGGACGCTACGACGTGCAGGCGGTGGGCTACGACAAGACCTATGCCGCCTCACTGATCAACCCGTTGGTGGAGCAAGGGGTCAACATGATGAGCTTCTCACAAGGGATCATGACGATCTCGCCTTATGCGAAGGAGCTGGAGCGCTTGGTGATCGAGGGCACCAACTTGAACCACTTCGGCCACCCTGTGCTGGCATGGAATGCCGGCAACGTAGTGGTGCACATGGACGCAAACGGCAACATCAAGCCGGACAAGAAGAACTCGGAGGACCGGATCGACGGGATCATCGCGGCGATCATGGGTCTCGGGGTGGCAATCGAGACCGAATACGGTGGCTCGCTCGCCGGCGACTGGGGTTGCACCGTTCTATAGGAAAGGAAAGACAGTAGCGCCAGTGACGCTCTCGCTGTAGGATTCGCGGGTGATCTTCGAAATCTACCGGGATTCCAGCCAGCTGTTTCACTGGAGGCTCTATCTTGCCAAGACCGGGGTTACGGTCGCGCAGTCGCCCGAAGGGGTTAGCCAGTTCGTTGTCTGCGAGGCAGCCATTCAACTCGTGAAGTCGGTAGCGCCTGCGGCGGAGGTGGTTGTCAGGTCCGGTGCTGAACGGCCCGAAAGTGAATCGCCGGGTGTCCCGCCCCCGGCCGGTTGACGCCAGTCTGGCGGTGTGTTCCGCCGATTCCAAGCTGCCGTCGCCGCCTTCTCGGCATCCGCCAACACGCCGGCCGTGCCGCTCGATGGTTCCCCTTCGCAGGGCAACCTCGATGTCACGGCGCCGATCTCCGATTGGCGGCGAATGTGGGGGGATGGGGAGGGAGGCACGTCTTCCGCGGATCGTCTGGCCGCGGTCTATGGCTGTGTTTCCGTGATCGCCTCGTCGATCGCAGCGATGCCGCTGCAGCTCTATCGGAGCAGCGGGGACAAGCGGGAGCGGGAGCGGAAGCACCGTTTGGCTGGGTTTCTGGGGGATGCGCCGAACGAGGCGATGACCTGGCCTCAGCTTCGGGAGGCGCTGCTCTACACCATGATCCTGCGGGGCAACTCCCACTCGCGGCAATTCTGGTCGGGAGGCTTCGTGCGCGAAATGTTCCCGCTGCCGCTGGGGACCGTGACTTCGAAGATCACGGACTTGCGGCGGGTGGTCTACGAGATCGGGACCAACCCTTGGAAGGTGCCTGCGGGTAACTTCTCCAAGCCGGACGTGGCGCACTTCAAGGCGTTGTCGGCGGATGGGATCGACGGGATCAACCCGATCAAGCATTGCCGCCTTTCCACCGCGGCGGCGGCGGCCTTGGCGACCTACGGGAAGAACTCGGCGGAGGACGGGCAACCGATCCGCGGGATCATCACCGCCCAGACGACCTTCAAGAATCCCGATCAGGCGAAGCAGGTGCGCCAGCGCTGGAGCGAAGCGTGGCGCGGGGCGCAGAACGGCGACGGGGTGGCGATCTTCGAGGGCGGGGACATGAAGTTCCACCAGGTGACGATGAGCATGCGCGACGCGCAGTTCATCGAGTCGATGTCTTTCTCAGTCGAGGAGATCTGCCGGATCTTCAACGTGCCGCCGCACAAGGTGCAGAAGCTCGACCGGGCGACCTTCAACAACATCGAGCACCTCTCGCAGGAGTTCTACATGGCGACGCTGGTGCCGTGGATTGTCCGGGTCGAGGCGACGCTCAACCAGTGCTTGCTGACGAAGGGGGACCGGGAGGCGGGCTACTACCTCCGCCACAATGCCGACGGTCTGCTACGCGGCGACCTGAAGAGCCGTGCGGAGGCCTATTCCAAAATGGTGGGCAGCGCCCTCAAAACCCCGAACGAATGCCGCGCCTTGGAGGACCTGCCTCCGATGGAAGGCGGCGATCAGCTCCTTTTCCCGACCAATCACGTGCCCCTTGTGAAGCTGGGGCAGGAACTCGCGCCCGAACCGCCCTCCGACCCATGAAACGACCCGTCCTCATCGAACACGAAGAGATCTTCGAGGCTCTCGACCAACGCAAGCTGACGCCCGCCATGAAGGCGAAGCGCCCGGAAAACGTGTTGCCCGAGATCACCAACCTTTCCGGTGGCAGGAAGAAGAAGGCCGCCACCATGTATCTCTACGACGCCGTTTCCTACTGGACCGGCAACGACGCGCGGAGCTTCCAGCGGATGCTGGCGCAGACCGACGCGGAAGAGATTCACCTTCACATCAATTCCCCGGGCGGCTCGGTGTTTGAAGGTGTCACGATTTTCAACCTCCTCGCCGACCATGATGCCGACGTGATCGTCCACATCGACGGGCTGGCGGCCTCTATCGCCTCCGTCATCGCTTTGGCGGGCGACACCATCAACATCGCGGAAAACGGGATGGTGATGATCCACAACCCGAGCGTGGTGGCCTGGGGCGACGCCACCGTGATGCGGAAGCAGGCGGAGATCCTCGACAAGATCCGCGATGCGATCGTCAACACCTACGAGACGCGGACCAAACTCGACCGGGCCGCCCTCACGACAGCGATGGATGCTGAGACCTGGTATTCCGCCGACGAGGCGATCCTGTCCGGCTTTGCCATGCACAAGGTGAGTGCGAGCGAGGCCACGGCGTTGTGGGTGCCCGGCGACTTCGAAGGCCTTCCCGCGGCCGCGATGATACTGGGTAAAAAGCCCGCCGATCCGGCGCCGGCCGATCCTCCCGAACCGGAGAACATGGGCACGCTGGAAGATGTCACCGCCGCTTCCGACTTCATCGCCCGCATCAGAGCCAACCATGGACTCTGAAATCAAGGACCTGATCCGGGAGTTCATTGACGCCCTGACGGATCACTCTGCCGCCCTGCGCGAACATGCGGAGGCCTTGCGCTTGGAAGCAGGCGCGGAAGAGCAGGAGCCCGACACCTTGTAGACCATGAACCCCGGCACGATGAAACACCCGATCCGGTTCGAGCGGCGCTCGACCGAGGTAGATGCGCTTGGGCAGCCGGTGCCGGAATGGGTGCGGGTGGGGGCTTGCTTCTCGCGCCGGATGAGCGAGCGGGCGAAGGCGATGGAAGAGATCGCCGATCGGGAAAGCGAAGGTCGCACGATGCTGTTTCGAGTCCGGACTCGCCCTTTCGTCGGATGGTACCGGGAAGGCGATCGCTTGGTCGAGCCGCCGCGCAACGGGCTTCCGGAGAAGATCTGGTCGATCGATGGGTGGGCGGAGGTGGAAGGCAGCAACGGCATGTATGTCGACATCAAGGCCTCGACCCCGGCTGAACGCGGCGAATGAGGGTCGCGGACCGTTCCGTTAGAGGCAGGGTTTGCCGGATGGTGCGGGCATGGATCGAAACGACATCCTACGCTCGATTGAAAATCACCGCACCGGCCTCGCTCCGCTCCTGTCGGCTTACGAGGATCTGACCAAGGCCACCAAGGGCACGGGGGAGGGCGGCAAGGACCGTCCTTTCACCGCCGAGGAGTGGTCCCGCCATGAAGCGCTTGGCACGGATATCAACCGTATCAACCAAGCGATTGCCACGGACCGGGCCGCCCTTAAGGCGCTCAATATGTCCGAGGCTTCCGACGATGAGACCGCGCAGAAGCTCGGCCTCTCCGACCGTTCCAAGTTGCCGATGGCGACGGACGAATACATGGACAACTTCCTGCAGTTCGCTCGCGTCGGCTTCGACCAGCGAGCCTGCTCTCCGGATGTCTACAAGGCTCTCTCCACCGTCGCCCCGTCCACCGGCGGGGTGCTGATCCCTACGGTGATCGAGAACAACATCCTGATGGAGGCTCTTAGCCAGTCCCCGCTGATGGAGATCTCCGACGTCACCTTCACTTCCTCGATCCACACGCAGATTCCGTTCATTGGAACCATCGGCGTGTTGGCTCCCCGCAAGGAAGCCGAGGCCTACCTCAAGACCGAGCCGGCTCTCTCGGTCAAGTCCATCGACATCTACAACTACGGCGGCATGTTCCCGGTCTCGCAGGAGTTGATGGAGGATGCCGACGGGCTCGACGCTGCCTTCCGCCGCGTTTGGGCGGAGGCCTTCGCTGAAACGATTGAAGAGTATGGCTGGAAAGGAACCGCGGGCTTCAACGCTTTCGTGGACCAAGCCGGCAATGCCGCCCCGGTCACCCTCGCGAGCCGCGTCTGCCCGGGCATCCTCTCGCTCGGCACCGGTATTGTGCCGGCCGTGGTCAACAGCGCTGCAACGACCATCACGGCCGATGACATCATCAAGCTGAAGCAGGCCGTGAAGCCCGCCGCGCGCCGCGATGGCGTGTATGCCATCTCCTCGGACTTCGAGACCAAGGCGCTCTTGCTGAAGGATACCACCGGCCAGCCGATCTGGCGCCCGAACCTCATCGCGGGCCAGCCCTCGATGATCAACGGATCCGCTTATCACGTGAGCGATCGCCTCGACGCCGTCGCCGCGACCAAGACCCCGGCGCTTTTCGGCAGCTTCAAGCGCGCCCATGAGATCAAGATCCGCAAGGGTCTGACCGTGAAGAAGAGCGATCACTATCTCTTCGGCAACGGCATGATCGCCGTCGCCGCGGACGTCCGCTGGGGCGCCATGGTCCGCTTCGCCAACTACATCGCCCGCCTCAACACGCCGGCGTAATCACCTACACCTATAACACTGCCCAAGGGGCACTAGCATGGTTGCAACGAAGGCCGGCCGGAATGTCCGGCCGGCCTTCCAACTTTTAAGGTTATGACCAACAAGGAAATCATCGCGAAGATCGAAGCCGCGGGCCACCAGGTGACCGGGAATCTCAACCGCACCAAGCTCGAAGCGCTGGCCGCGGAAAGGGGAGTCAGTTTGGAGGAGCCGACGCCCGAACCGACGCCCGAGGATGGTTCCGGAACTACTGCGGATCCCGTGGATGACGGCTACGACCAAAACCGGCTGATCACGCCGGTGATGGCCGTTTGTGCCATCGCCGGCGACGCGGCCAAGGTCGAGCTCGCTTCGGCCGCTGAAGAATCCGCCGAGTAATCCCCATGGCCCGGCCTGTCATCGACCTGACGCTTGCCAAGTCGCACCTCCGCGTGGAGCACGATCTCGACGACGAGTTGATCGCGCTCTTCGTGGAGGCGGCGATCGACCGCACCTTGCAAGAGATCGGCCTCGCGGGAGTGCTCGAGCGGGAGCACGAGACCAAGACGACGCTCTCGGCCTTCGGCTTCCTCTATCCGGTGCAGGAGATCTCCACCGTGGAGAAGCGCGATGCCTTCGGGGTGTGGCGCGAGATCCCGGCGGAGGAGTGGGAGCTTACGGGGTCGATCGAGGAACGGCAGGTTCTCACGCTGTTCGAGGATGCCGGGCACCGCTCGGGCAGCGAATACCGGGTCGAGTGGAAAGCGGGCTTCAAGATGCTGCCGGCATGGTTCCGGGTGGCCTGCTATTTCCTGCTCGGCCACTACTACGAGAACCGGAGCTCGATCATCGTCGGGCAGGGACTCACCGCCATGGAAGTGCCGCAGGGCTTCCATCACCTCTGCGGGCCTCACAAGCGCTGGTTTTTCGCCTGATGTCCGATGGCCAACCGGATCGAGATCACGGGGTTCAAGCAGCTTCGGGACAGCGTGGCGAAGTTGGACCGGCGACTGCAGCGCCGTGTCTACGGTGCCGCGGTGCGTGCGGGCGGCAAGCTGCTGGTCGATGCGGCACAGGCGGCGGTGCCGGTACGCACGGGTGCGGTGAAGCGATCGCTGGTGCACCGCGCGAGCTCGAAGCCGTCGAAGGGACTCTTCGGGGTCAAGGTGACGGTGAAGGGCGGGGCGCGGTCGAGTGATCGGCTCGCACACCGGAGAGGCGGCAAGGGAGCAGACTACCACCCTGACGCCGTCGAGCGCTACTACCGCTTCACTGAACTGGGAACCAAGCACCACCCGGCACAGCCCTACCTCAAGCCCGCGCTGGAGGGGAAGGCCGACGAGGTCTTGAACGTGGTGAAACGGGAACTGGCGGCGGGACTCGAGCGGGAAGCGAAATCACTCTGAACCGATGAACGATCTTCTCGCGTGGCTGGTGGCGGCGATCAAGGCCGAGCCGTCACTTGCTGAATTCAAGGACCGTGTCTTTCCCGATGCGGCGCCGGAGAATGCCAAGAATCCCTGCCTCGTCTATCAGCTCTACGGCGACGAGAGCGAGGCCACCTTGGATCCGGGACCGCTGAAGGATGGCAGCTATGCCTATCAGATCCGGATCTATGCCGGTACGCGGATCCGGGCGAACGCGCTGCGGGAGATCTTCCGAATTAAATTCCAAGGCATGACCCCGCTGTCGATCGGCGGCGGGTGGAGGATCGAGGGAAGTGCCTGGGGAAACCTCGCCGAAACCTACGACGAGAAGCTCAGGGACTATGGGGCGCTCGGAGTGCTGGAGGTTCATCTCACAGGAGAATGAACGGGCGCGCCCGGCCGGGGGGGGATTTGACGGGCGCGCCCTATCTCCAGGGGGGAGAAGTGCCGCAAGCCCGATGCGAGAACCTGCGACGGCGGAGTTCATAGGATAGGGATCGTGTAGGGTCGACGTTCCCGTTTATAGCGGGAATGTTTGAAAATCAGAGATTCCAAACTACTCGGCGCGGGAGCCTAGCGGAGCAAGGCAACGAGGACGCATCCGAAGATCAGAAGCGCAAGACCGAGTGCCGCGAGTTCCGATCGGAACGTGAACAGGTGGTTGAGCATCGATGAGGATCGTGCGGCCATTACCATGGATTATCGCCAGAATGCAATGCCGTCAGCGATAATTAGATAAGGACCTCTCCGAGTCCAGCCTGTGGCCTGCCCTTGAATGGGCCGAATCGGAGCGGGGCTTCGTGGGCAGCGAGCGGGGCAGGCAGTAGCGTGGCGGCAGCATGAAAGGCAATTGCTCGAAGCTACAGCGCTACAACGGCACGAATTGGGACACGGTCTCGGCAAAGGTTTCCATGAGCGGCCCCGGCCTCTCGCGGGAGACGGTCGAAGAAGAACCCGTGATCGACTGTGATGCCAGCGGCGGCAACAAGTTCAAAGAGAAGTCACCCGGGACGAAGGAGATCGGGGATATCACGGTCGAGATCAAATGGAACCCGACCGTTCCGACGGGCACGAAGCAGATCGAGCGGTCTACCGCCGCGGGCATCGTGAGTGCTGCGGGCAATGCCCTAGTCACGATCACCAAGGCGGGCATGACCGGCTCGCCGATCGCCCTCAACATTCCCGTCTCTCCCGGCTCCCCGGGAAGCTGGGCCGGTGAGGTCCGCAACTACCTCGCCACCCATGCCGCCGCCGCCAACATCCGCGCGGTGGCCGAGGTGATCGATGGTGCCGGCACGTTCATCGACCTCCGCGCTCTGGATGCCGCGGCCGATGATGGGACCTTCAACATCGCGCTCGCCACCGGCACGGCGACGGGCATCACGGCCGCTCCGAACTCGGCGACGCTCGTCGCGGGTGTGGCGGGCGCGGACAATGACGAGAATCACCATCTGTTCGAAGACGACTTCGACAAGGAGACGGCGACCTTCTGGCGGATCGTGCATCCGAATAACGCCGCCACCGGCGTGCTGGTGCATGCGACGGTGAAGGAAGTGGGCGAGCCGAACTACGAGCCGAACCAAACGGTGAAGCGCTCGATCGTGATCGAGCCGACGGGCCGCCACTACAAAGCCGGCAACGCGATCGCGGCCGAGGTGCTGCCGGTGGGCATCCTTGCGCCCCAAGACCACTACGGTCACCACTAAGGATTTGCGGCTTCCGGGCTTTGCCGCATGACAGGGCGGTCACCTCGCGAGAGGTGGCCGTTTTGGTTGAATGACGAATGCAGGGGAAATGACGAATGCCGAGTTTCCGAATGACGAATGAAGTGGGAGGGGAAATGGAGGATTGTCCCTAGACGGGAGGCGAAGTGGTCTTAGGTTCCCGCGCACTTTTCCCCCCTCAACATGAATTATCTTCAAGACTTCCTTCGGCAACCGGCCGGCTTGCCGAGCACGATCTTGGTTCTCTTCTGCCTCATTTCGGGCCTGTTCTTGGTGATGCACGAGTGGCGCAGCGATCCCTGAACGATGCGAACCGCGGAGCGAGGTTGATGAAAGATGCGGGATTCCGCGCTGTGATGCGGACGTCATGCAGCTAAAACTGAGCATCAAGCAGATCAAGGCCCTTCAGGCGAAGCACGGGATTGCGAATCTCTTGCAGCCAACTCCGGAGGATGCGACCAAGGTGGCCAACGCGGGCTTCCTGGTGGATTTCTATTTCGAGGGATCGCGAAAGTTCGAAAACGCTCCGTCGATCGAGGAGATCGAGGACATGGATGTCGCCGAGCTGATCAGCGCTTACCAAGGCTACTTCAAGCAGGCCGTGGGGGGAAACGGCTGAGCGAGCTCTGGGCGCGGCTGCACGTCGCCACAGGGCTGGGGCTGGAGGAGTTCGACGAGCTCGGCCTCGATGAAATCGACTTGCTCTCGCGCGAACTGGATGCGCGGGAGCGGGCTTCTTACGTGCCGTGGTGCGACCTCTACGCGCTGCTGTGCAACCTGCTGGGCCGGGGCAAGCGGACATGGACGCGTGCGGACTTCCTGCCGGAGGAAGACGGGCAAGAGAAAGCCCCGCCGGCCGAAGTCGAAGCGGGGCTGAGAGCTTACCAGGAAGCGGTGGCGAGGGGACGGGAGAAGATGAAAAGAGTGCCGAGTGATCAGTAAGCAGTGATCAGTGGAAGAGGTTTTCTAGCCGACAGTTTTCAGTTTTCAGGCAAGGCCTTGGCGACACGGGGGAGGCGGGTGACGAAGGTGGTGGCGGTACTGTCCGATTCGACCCGGAGCGTGCCGCCGTGAGCCAAGGCGACTTCGCGGGCGATATGAAGGCCGAGGCCCAAGCTGCCGGCGACGCGGGCTTCGGTGTTGCCCGGATTCCGCCGAAGAGGGTCGAAGATCACCTGTTGCATCTCCGGAGGGATCGGGTCGCCTTGATTGATGACCTTGGCGATGACGTGTTCGTCGCCACCCTCGATCAGGAGGCGAATCGGACTGTCCGCGGCCCCGTGTTGGACGGCATTCCCGATCAAATTGGAGAGTAGCTGGCGAAGACGCGAGCGGTCCCACTTGCCGGTGGCAGAGCCATGCGCGGAGACGTCAAACTCGCGGTGCGGGTGGGCGGTTTTCATCTCGTCCATGACCTCCCGACCCAACTCGAAGAGGTCCATCTCCACCGGGACAAGGTTCATCTTGGCTCCTAGCCGTGTGGTGGTGAAGTCGAGGAGGTCCCTGATCATCCGCTCCATTTCCCGCACCGAAATGGTGATCTGGCGGGCAATCTTCCGGGGCATCTCAGAGAGATCCGGGTGTGAAGCGAGCATCTCGGCGCCGAGGACCGCAGAGTGCATCGGGGTGCGCAAGTCGTGGCCGAGGATCCCGAGGAACATCTCTCGGGAGTGATCGATCTCCTTCGAGTAACTGTAGATCGATTCCGCGAGAAGTTGGTCGATGGCTTCGTTGAAGCGGGTCATGTCCTTCAGGCGGTCGGTCTCCTCAACATCGGGTGTCGCCGCCCAAAGGTTCAGGACGCTAGCCCGAAGAGCCCGATATTCGGCAACCAAGGCCCTGATATCGAAGCCGGACTCAACGCGGCTGACCGCGTGCCGTTCCGAGGAGCGATTGACCGAGAGGCTGGATCGGGAGTCTTCGCCGTGGCCGGTTGATTTCAGGAACTGTTGCGCGTCAGATTGATCTGTTTGGAGGTCGACGATGACGGCACGAAGCATCTCCTCGGCATGGTCGCGCAGAAGCTTCACCGTGGGCGCATCGGAGGGCCAAACTGAACGGGCAAAGTCCTCCCACTGCTGAAGGACCGGTTCCATGTTAGAATCGAGGAACTCGTGCAAACGCATGCCCATATTTGTTTAAACTAGTCGACGCTGATCCAGAGTAAACGTGCCTCTTCAGCGATTTAGACTGTGCAGAATGCAGGGTGGGGTAATGCCGGGGGGAGGCGGGTGGGAGACGGAGCTTGCGCTACAGGGACAGGAATGTCCCTGCTCCTTATTTGACGCGGACGCCGCAGCGGCGGAAGCGGATGATGCCGTTGCCGTTGCACTTGAAGCCGACGTTAGGCCAGACGGCGGTGGCGCCGCTGCCGGTAACAGTGGCGGGGGTGCGGAGCATGACGATGCCATCGGCGGGGACGATGTCGGCCCAAGGGCTGGGGCCGCTGGTGGACATGTCGTAGGAGATGCCGCTGCCTCCGGAGACCTGCTTGGTGAGCGTGACTTGGAAGGCGCCGCTCATGACTTGGACCTCGAGGACAAGTTCCATGTTCTTGCCGACCGGGGAGCCGCCGAGGTTCGCGGTGCCGCCGTTGTTGAAGGACATGTCGCCGGAGAGGCCCGAGGTAGTCACGTTGAGCTCCCACCAGTCGTAGGCTCCGGCCTCGACGATCGTCTTGGAATTGAGAGTCGCGCCCGTGGGCATGAAGGGCGCACCCCAGCCGGTGGGCTGGCCGCTGCTGCCCGCGAAGGCGACGTTCGCATTCTCCCAGGCAACATTGGCCAAGGGGTCGTAGGAGTAGGCGAAGTAGGCCGCCATGGTCG